>JBDLRC010000081.1:0-6934 GCA_039800265.1 Pseudomonadota bacterium | reverse complement strand
TGATCTCGCTGCGCTTGCGCTGATTCTATTGTCGATGGCGGTGGTACTGCTGCCCCGACGGAGCAAGGCCGCAGGGCCCGGCCCATCTGCAGAGCCCCAGTAGCGGCCCGCCATGCGGCGGGCCGACATTGCTTAGTAGGTTTTATACGGCAGAAACTTGCCGGACAAAATCACATTCACGCGATCACCTTTCGGATCAGGCTCACGGGTAATGTCCATCGAAAAGTCGATAGCACTCATGATGCCGTCGCCAAACTCCTCGTGAATAAGCTGTTTGATGGTCGTACCGTACACACTCACGATCTCGTACCAACGGTAGATCAGCGGATCAGTCGGCACCGCAGTGGGCAACGACCCCTTGTAAGGCGTCGCGGTTAACAGGGTCACTGCTTCTTTCGGTAGGCCGAAGATTTTTCCAACCACGTCGGCCTGGGCCTGGGTGAAGGTCATCTGGCCAAGGCAAGCCGCCGTGGTCCACTCTTTGGACAGCTTGAGTTTTTTCGCCACATCGGCCCACTTGATGCCTTTTTGTACTTTGGCCGAGTAAATTAAATCGGTGACGTCCTCGCGGGTCATGGGTTTTGTTGCGGGCATTTCCATACTCTCCTTTAAGAAAATCAGGCCGCTTTAGGCAGCAATCCGGGCTGAACGAGCCGCGGGGTTTTGGGCTTGGGCTCGGCGCCCGTCGCGATGGCCTTGGCGCGCTTCACCAAGAAATCAATCAGGTGATTCCGAATGCTGTAGAACTGGGCATCGTGATGCATAGTCGTACGTGTACGGCTGCGCGGCATGGTGTTTTCCACAATCTCCGCAATGACAGCGCGCGGCCCATTACTCATCAAAAAGATCTTGTCAGCCAAGAGAATGGCTTCATCGACATCGTGCGTGATCATGAACACGGTCTGCTTGGTCTGCTGCACGATCTCTAAGAGCTCATCTTGGATGTTGCCCCGTGTCAGTGCGTCCAACGCTCCGAAGGGCTCATCCAACAGCAGCATCTTGGGCTGAATCGCAAAAGCGCGGGCAATACCAACCCTCTGCTTCATGCCCCCAGAAAGCTGCGAAGGCTTTTTGTCTTCAGACCCCTGAAGATGCACCAGGTCGATAAAGCGCTGCACGTGTTCATCGACCTGAGTCTTCGACCATTCAGGCCACTTCGACTTCACAGCGAATGCAATATTGCCGCGCACCGTGAGCCAAGGCATCAAGGCATGGGATTGAAAAACCACGCCACGATCCAGACTCGGGCCTGCAATCTCTCGTCCATCAATAAATGCGTGGCCCGAGGTAGGCTTTTCCAAACCGGCCAAGACATTGAGAATCGTGGTCTTGCCGCAGCCGCTATGGCCGATGATGCATACAAACTCACCCTTGGGGATCTCGAAATTTACATCCTCGAAGACCACCAATTCCGGGCCGCCATTCACACCTGGAAATGCCTTCTTCAGGCCCTGCACTTGCAAAAACTGGCTCATGTGCGTTTTCCTTTTTAAACTAGTCGCGATACGTGACTGCTTTTTGCAGCCGTGCGAACACCAGATCCAGCATCATTCCGACAAGGCCAATCGCCAAAATCGCCGTTAAGATGTTGCTGATCGATAAGTTGTTCCACTCGTTCCACACGAAGTAGCCAATTCCCGTTCCGCCCACCAGCATCTCCGCCGCCACAATCACCAACCAGGCAATACCGATCGAGATGCGCATGCCGGTCATGATGGTCGGCGCCGCAGCCGGAAGGATCACAAGCAAGGCTTTGCGAACCGGCCGCACTTCCAGCGTGCGCGACACATCCACCCACTCTTTGCGCACCGACGCCACACCGAAGGCCGTGTTGATCATCATGGGCCAGATAGAGCAGACAAAAATCACAAAAATCGCCGATACGCCGGAGTCTTTCAACGTGAACAATGCGAGCGGCATCCACGCCAAAGGCGATATGGGCTTGAGCACCTGAATGAAGGGATCAAGCGCCTGAAACACCACGCGCGACATGCCAATCACGAAACCCAGCGGCACCGCGACCAGCGCCGCCAGCGAAAACCCTGCCAAGACCCGGCCAATGGAGTACGCCAGCTGAATGCCAATGCCTTTGTCGTTTGGGCCTCGGTCGTAAAAGGGATCGGACAGGTGCTCGCCAAGCTTTGATAGGAAATCGGCCGGCGTTGGAAACGCCGACTTCTGTCCCGCCGCTGCTGCCGACCCAACCAGCTTGGCGTATTCGTCGTCCACCACCTGTGCCCCACCTGAGGAAAGGGTGCCCAGCTGCCAAACACCAAACAGCAAGGCCAACAACAACACCGACAAGAACACGGCGCGCATTCGCTCAGATGCCATCATGATCATGCTCCTTTATCGACTCGATTACGTGCGCTTGATCTTGAAGCTCGCCAGATATTCCTCTGGCTTGGCGGGGTCAAATGCCTTACCCATCACCGAAAACGACTTGCTCGTGGTTTTCGGCGGTGTCAGCCCGGCCTGCGCCATCAACTTGGCAGCATCGGTCGCCAAGAAGACTTCGCGCGCGATCTTTTGATAATCAACATCGCCCTTGATCTGGCCCCAACGCTTCATCTGGGTCAGGATCCACACCGCAAACGAATGCCAAGGGAAGGGATCAAAACCGATGCGGTCGGGCACTTTGCGTACATTGCCAAGTCCATCGGCAAACGTTCCGGTCAGCACCTGCTCAACCACGGTTACCGGCTGGTTCAGATAGTTCGCCGGCGCAATGGCCGCGGCGATCTCTTTACGGTTTTCAGGCTTTTGAGCATATGCGGTGGCCTCGATAATCGCACGCAGCAACGCCGCATAGGTGTTGGGCATTGTGGTCACAAATTCCTTGCTGGCCGCAAATGCACAGCATGGATGGCCATCCCAGATTTCTTTCGAAAGGATGTGAATAAAACCTACCCCGTCAAACACGGCACGCTGGTTAACCGGATCCGGGGCCAGGAAGCCATCAATGTTGTCGGCCCGCATATTGGCCACCATCTCGGGAGGTGGTACCGAACGAATTTGCACATCTTTATCCGGATCAAGGCCTGCTTCGGCGAGGTAATACCGCAGAAGATAGTTGTGCATTGAATAATCAAACGGCACCGCAAAGCGAAACCCTTTCCACTGTTTCGGGTTGCGCTTGTCCTTGTGCTTGATGGCCAACGTGATGGCCTGGCCATTGATGTTCTCCACTGCTGGCATGGTGTAGGGCACCGGGGTTGCGCCAGCACCCACACTGATGGCCAATGGCATCGGTGAGAGCATGTGGGCTGCGTCGTATTCCTTGTTCAGCGTTTTATCGCGGATCACAGCCCAGCCCGCCGTCTTCACGACCGAGACATCGAGACCCTGCTTTTTATAAAACCCCATCGGGTCGGCCATGATGATGGGCGTTGCGCAGGTAATGGGAATAAAGCCGACGTTAAGCTTGCTCTTTTCAAGCTTGCCGCTTCCTTGCGCAAACGCATCCTTGATCGAAGCGAGCGGGAGCATCGCAGCAACCGCTGCCATTGCAGTGGGTGCGCCTACTGCCTGCAGAAACTGACGACGAACACTGTCGACAGGAAACAAGGCACGCATGACCGCCTGCTCCACAACATTGGATGTGAGCGCTTCGCTGTCTCGCGCCAGCGCGGCATGGACTGAAGACTCGTGTTCGGCTTGTGACGCATGCTGGCCGCAGCTGCAACGCAGGCGTGTTTTGGAATCGAAAGGGTTTGAGAAGATCGACATGGTGAGGGCCTCCAATGGTCAAGGACACCCTCACTTAGCAGAATCTGTGCCAAGCAATTCAAGATTCGAGAGAGCGCCCTCAGGCCCCACCGCTACTGCGTGATACCGTCGGCTCTGCCCCGCATGCACCACGTTGGCAGTGACTGCATGCACAGTATCGGTGCATGCCGCACCACAATCGCTGCTTATCGCGCTACGACGCCGCGCACGATGAGAACAACGCCTCCATCTCCTTACGCTGACGGTAGGCGGTGAGACCGGTATCCATCTGCACGTCGGCCCACGTCAGGCTCTGTCCGGCAGGCACATCGCGAACCAGCTTCACATCATGGGCCAGCCCCAAGGGCAAGCCCCCCATGGCGAGCGACGACGCCGAGGGCATCAGTTTTCCGTGCACGGTATAGCCCCCTTCCCCATCGAGCACTTCGCCAGATCTCAATGCACGCTTAGCAGTGGCCACCACGTCGGCATGAAAGCCTACAGGTGCTCCCGTGGCCTCACCGCGCAAGGCCGCCGATGCGACCGAGATGCCCACTTCAAGACCGATCAAATGCCAACGCTTGTAAAGGCATGCGTATCGACCGCTCGGGTCCGTGCGCACCATGTACTCTTTGAAACAATTACGGATGTATTCCGTGTCGCCCTCAAACACCACGAACACCCCGAAACGAATATCGTAGGGAATGACTCGGCCGTCTTTTTCGAGCGAAGAGATCACCTCGACTTGTCCTTTTTGATGCAGAACACCCCCTTCAGCGATCGGCCGGCAGACAAACGGTATATCGTCAACCGAGGCCGGGGGATAGCTCAGACCATTGGGTGGGGCCACCAGCCCAGTGGCGTTACAAATGGCCGTGCACTCGATCGCAGGCTTTGAACCATCAAGAAACGAATTGAACATTTTGGGATTGAGCCCACCGATGCGCGCCTGCTCTTCCGTCAGGCCGTAATTGCCCCAGACCGTCTCGGGTGTGGACTGCGCAAAATGAGGAAGCCACTTATGGCCTCGGCCCGCCGCCACCACTGGAAATCCCGCTGCGCGCGCCCAGTCGACGAGATCGCAGACCAGTGCGGGCTGGTCGCCATAGGCCAGGCTGTAGACCACACCTTTTTCAGATGCCCGTCTCGCCAATAGCGGACCACAAAAAGCGTCGGCCTCAACCGTGACGTTGACCACATGCTTACCATGATCAATGGCGGTAAGGCAGTGATCCACAGCGGCAATCGGATGGCCGGTGCATTCCACCACCACATCGATAGCCGGATGCGTGACCAGGGCCTGCCAGTTGTCGTCGACAAACGTGGTGCCCTTGGCAAGCGCATCATCAAGCGAGACAGCAGCGGACTGCTCTGCAGACCAACCTACACGCTGGAGATTGCGGCGAGCATTTTCAGGTGACAGATCAGCGATACCCGCCAAATGCAGGCCAGGTGTCTTGGGCACCTGGGCCAGATACATCGAACCGAACTTTCCGGCACCAATCAGCACGACACGAATCGGCTTGTTGGCAGCAGCACGGTCGCGGAGTTTTGCATAGAGATTCATAATGTCAATTGCACTTTGATTTAATTCAAATATTGATTAATTTGCGATCCATTTTCGCTGATTTCTCTGCCCGCACCGTTGTCGTGAGCAGAGAGGTTTGCTACAACTAGCGCCATGCGTACAGCCAAGTTACCGCCGCGATTGCGGGTACTGATTGTCGAAGATCAATTTGAGCTTCGGCAGGTGCTGCGCCGGCAGATTGAGCTCCAAGGGTTTGCCGTTGACGAGGCCACCAACCGTGAAGATGGTCTGGCCATGCTGATGGGAGATCGGGCCATCGGCATTGTGCTCCTTGATCTTGGACTGCCACCGGACGAGCATGGTTTTTCTGAGGGCATCGAATTTCTGTGCGAGGCCCGTCGGCGAAGCACCTTGACCCAATGCATCGTGCTCACGGGACAACTGGCCGCTGAGGCAGCACTAAAGTCGATCGAACACGGCGCGACCGACTACCTGACCAAACCGGTCTCCATCGACCAGCTGGGCTATGCCTTGGATCGGGCCCGGCTGTATTACCACCGGTTCAATGAACTGCTCGACCAGGCCAAGGTGCCGGTCCATTTTGTCGCCGACGCTCGCTCCGAGACCCCGGCCAAAGACCTGAGGGACCAGTCCATGGAGCTTTTGCTTCGCACTGTGTTGACTGAGACCCATCACAACGTGTCAGAGGCCGCGCGCCGGCTCAATGTCACCCGCGAGCATCTGTACTACTACATCAAAAAGTTCGACATCGAACGCGACAAGCATCTGGTGTAAGACGCTTTGACACTGTAAGAAATTCTTACAGTGTCAGTAATTTTGACTGTGCAGGGCCCATCCGATTGCGCAGCATTGCCTCTCGTTTAACTTTTTAAAGAGGCAATCATGCGGTTTTCTTCTGTTCTTTCGCGTATCACTATCGCCAGCATTTTAGCGTCGACCTCTGCAGCATCGTATGCTGCCAGCGGCACCACCAGCTTTGATGTGAGCATTCAAGTGCTCTCCAGCTGTTCGATCAGCGCCAGCAATTTAACGTTCAGCAGCATCTCGACCGGCACGACCAGCAACACCGATGCAACGTCGTCGCTCACGGTCAATTGCTCTAACGGCACGCCGTATTCAATTGCGCTTGGCAATGGAAACAACTACTCCGGTGGTCGTCGCATGACAAACGGAAGTACAAATATCAACTACTACCTTTACACCGACAGTGGTCGCTCCACGCAGTGGAACGCCATATCGATGCAGTCAGGGACTGGTAACGGCTCTGATCAAAACTTTACAGTTTACGGACGCGTTCCGTCCGGGCAATCAGTTCCGTACGCAGGAGCTTATTCAGACACTGTCATCGCCACCATCACTTACTGATCATGCGCCTCCTGATTTCTAAGGCGCTGATGGCGCTGGCAACACTCGCCAGCGGGCCAGGGCAGGCGGCTCTGAACATCACACCGCCGCAGCTGGCCCCCGATGCGCAGGGCGTGATCGCGACGGAAGTGAAGTCCAGCCTCTCCACGCCGACACGCTGGTCGGTCCGCATGGTGGTCTGGGATCCCAACGCACCACCGCCATCGTCTGCAGGGCCACTACCCATCGCAGCACTTCCTGCATCCACGCACCCGCTCGGCACTGAAATCTCACCGCGATTCTTCACGCTGCCCGCATCGGGTCGGCAGGTGA
>JBDLRC010000080.1:0-6367 GCA_039800265.1 Pseudomonadota bacterium | reverse complement strand
GCCCGTCTACAGTTCGATGTGCGTTACTACCTTGTAGCGATTCTCTTTATTTTGTTTGACCTCGAAATTGCATTTCTCTTTCCGTGGGCGGTGGCGCTCAAAGACATCGGTCTTTTTGGCTTCCTGTCCATGATGGTGTTTCTGTCAATTTTGGTGCTGGGCTTCATCTACGAGTGGATGAAGGGCGCACTGGACTGGGAGTAAACGCACATGGCGATCGACGGCGTTTTTAAACAAGGCTTTCTGACCACCTCGGCCGATACCATCATCAACTGGACGCGGACAGGGTCGCTTTGGCCCATGACGTTCGGCTTGGCGTGTTGTGCTGTGGAAATGATGCATGCGGGCGCATCCCGTTATGACCTGGATCGTTTTGGCGTGGTGTTTCGCCCGAGTCCCCGTCAGTCCGACGTGATGATTGTGGCCGGCACCCTGTGCAACAAAATGGCGCCTGCGCTTCGCAAGGTCTACGATCAGATGCCTGAACCCCGCTGGGTCATCTCGATGGGTTCGTGCGCAAACGGTGGCGGCTATTACCACTACAGCTACTCCGTGGTTCGGGGCTGTGACCGGATTGTGCCGGTCGACATCTACGTGCCGGGCTGCCCGCCCACGGCCGAGGCCCTGATCTACGGCATTATCCAGCTCCAAAACAAGATTCGTCGCACGAGCACGATTGCCCGGAGTTGACCCACGTGACCACGCTCGCAACGCTTCTTCAGTCGACACTCGGTGATGCGGTGAAAACCGTCTCGCAGGCCTTCGATGAGACCACGCTTACCGTATCGGCCGACCGCTACCTTGAGGCCTGTGTCACGCTTCGCGATGCGGCCGGGCTTCGGTTTGACACCCTGGTTGACCTTTGTGGCCTGGATTACCGTGACTACCGCGACGGCGCCCATGAGGGCGCCCGGTTCGCGGTGGTGTTGCATCTTTTGTCGGTGGAGCTCAATCAGCGGCTACGTGTGCGTGTTGCATGCCCCGACGATGGGCTTCCTCTGGTGGCCTCGGTGACCGGCGTCTGGTCAGCAGCCAACTGGTACGAGCGGGAAGCATTTGATTTGTACGGCATCGTGTTTGAGGGGCATGACGACCTTCGTCGGATTCTGACCGACTACGGTTTTGTTGGCCATCCTTTCCGCAAAGATTTTCCGATCTCGGGCTACGTTGAGATGCGCTACGACCCCGAGCAGCGTCGCGTGATCTATCAGCCGGTCACCATCGAACCCCGCGATCAGACACCGCGTGTGATTCGAGAGGACAACTACGGCGGCTTTACGCCTCAGTAACCGGGGACCGACTGTGGCAGACATTAAAAACTACACCCTGAACTTTGGGCCTCAGCACCCCGCCGCCCACGGCGTGTTGCGGCTTGTGCTTGAACTTGATGGCGAGGTCGTTCAACGGGCCGACCCCCACATCGGTCTTTTGCATCGGGGTACTGAAAAACTTGCGGAGCAGAAGACATTTATCCAGTCGGTGCCTTACATGGATCGATTGGATTACGTGTCGATGATGGTCAATGAGCATGCCTATGTCATGGCCATTGAAAAGCTGATGGGGGTAGAGGTACCCCTGCGTGCGCAATACATCCGGGTCATGTTTGATGAGATCACCCGTATCCTCAACCACCTGCTATGGATCGGCGCCCACGGACTCGATGTCGGCGCCATGGCTGTCTTTTTGTATGCTTTCCGTGAGCGCGAAGATCTGATGGATTGCTACGAGGCCGTATCGGGAGCGCGTATGCATGCGGCCTATTACCGCCCGGGCGGTGTCTACCGCGATCTGCCCGAGCGCATGCCGCAGTACCTGGCAAACCGCAAACGTTCCGATAGCGCAGCCCGCCGGCTCAATGAGAATCGCAGCGGTTCGCTGCTGGATTTCATCGAAGATTTCACCAAGCGTTTCCCAGGGTATGTCGATGAATACGAGACCCTGTTGACCGACAACCGTATCTGGAAACAGCGGCTGGTTGGCATCGGCGTGGTCTCGCCCGAGCGGGCCAAGTCCATGGGCTTTACAGGGCCGATGCTCAGGGGTTCGGGTGTGGTCTGGGATCTGCGTAAGCACCAGCCCTACGAGGTCTACGATCGTCTCGATTTCGATATTCCTGTCGGTAAAGAGGGCGACTCCTACGATCGTTACCTCTGCCGTATGGCAGAGATGCGTGAGAGCAACCGAATCATTGCCCAGTGCGTGGAATGGCTACGCAAGAATCCAGGGCCCGTGATGTCGGATAACCATAAGGTTGCGCCGCCTGCACGGCTGAACATGAAGTCCAACATGGAGGAGCTGATTCATCACTTTAAGCTCTTCACCGAGGGATTCCATGTGCCCGAGGGCGAGTGCTATGCCGCCGTGGAGCATCCCAAGGGTGAGTTCGGCATTTACCTGGTGTCCGATGGGGCCAACAAGCCCTATCGCCTAAAAATTCGTGCCCCCGGCTTTGCCCATTTGCAGGGCTTAAACGAGATGGCCTGCGGACACATGATCGCCGACGTGGTGACCATTATCGGCACCCAAGACATTGTGTTTGGAGAGATCGACCGATGAGCGCCTCCGCACCTACCCAGTTGTCGTTATCGGAGCGGCCCCGTGAGCCGGTGCTCTCGCCCGACGCCTATCGTCGCATTGATCGCGAGATCGCAAAGTATCCCAGCGACCAACGGCAGTCCGCCGTTATGGCTGCATTGACGATTGCCCAGCGCGAGGTCGGCTGGATTTCGCCCGAGGTGGAGGCCGACGTTGCGGCCTACTTGGGCATGCCCGCCATTGCCGTGCACGAGGTTGCTACGTTTTACACGATGTACAACCTCGCGCCGGTGGGCAAATTCAAGATCACGGTCTGCACCAATCTGCCCTGTGCGCTGCGAAGCGGTAATCAGGCGGCGGAATACCTCAAGGCGAAGCTGGGCATTGGATTTAACGAGACCACGTCCGATGGGCTCTTTACGCTCAAAGAGGGCGAGTGCATGGGCGCGTGTGCCGACTCGCCGGTCATGCTGGTGAACAACCATCGCATGTGCAGCTTCATGTCGAATGACCGCATTGACGCGCTGCTTGATGAATGCCGCAGCAGCACCACAACCGCAGCATCGAAGGGAGGCAAGTAGATGGGTGCACCCGAGATCCCGATGATGGACACGTGTTTTCACGGCCGGCACATCACGCCGCAGATTCTGGCAGGACTCTCGCCTGATGGCTGGCGACTGAAGGACTATCAGGCCCGAGGCGGCTATGAGGCGCTTAAAAAAGTACTCTCCGGTATGACACCAGAGGACGTGATCGCCGAGGTGAAGGCCTCCGGCCTGCGTGGCCGTGGCGGCGCAGGTTTTCCGACGGGTCTTAAATGGAGTTTTATGCCGGCAAAGTTGCCGATTCAGAAGTATCTGGTCTGCAACTCCGATGAAGGCGAGCCGGGCACCTGCAAAGACCGCGACATATTGCGGTACAACCCCCACATCGTGATCGAAGGCATGGCGATAGCGGCCTACGCCATGGGCATCACCGTTGGGTACAACTACATCCACGGCGAGATTTGGGAGGTCTACGAGCGCTTCGAAGAGGCCCTGGACGAGGCCCGTGCGGCCGGCTTTCTTGGCGAGAATATCTGCGGGTCGAAGTTTTCGTTTCAGCTGCACGCCCACCATGGATTCGGCGCCTACATCTGCGGCGAAGAGACCGCCTTGCTGGAGTCGCTCGAAGGTAAAAAGGGCCAGCCGCGATTTAAGCCGCCGTTTCCCGCAAGCTACGGACTCTATGGCAAACCCACCACGATCAACAACACGGAAACGTTTGCGGCAGTGCCTTGGATCATTCGCAATAGCGGCCAGGCCTACCTTGAGGTTGGTCGGCCGAACAACGGGGGCACCAAAGTCTTCTCGATCTCGGGCGACGTGGAACTGCCTGGTAATTATGAAATCCCGCTCGGCACGCCATTTGCAAAGCTGCTGGAGTTGGCCGGCGGTATGCGTGGCGGACGCAAGCTCAAGGCGGTGATTCCGGGTGGCTCATCAATGCCGGTACTGCCGGCCGACATCATGATGTCGGTCGACATGGATTACGACTCCATCGCGAAGGCGGGGTCTATGCTGGGTTCGGGTGCGGTGATCGTGATGGATGAGACGCGTTGCATGGTCCGTTCACTGCTCCGTCTGTCGTACTTCTACTATGAGGAATCGTGTGGCCAGTGCACGCCGTGCCGTGAGGGTACGGGCTGGCTCTGGCGCATGGTGTCGCGTATCGAGAACGGGCAGGGCACGCTCGACGATCTCGATCGATTAAATGAAGTGGCCGGCAATATTCAGGGGCGCACTATCTGTGCCTTGGGTGATGCTGCGGCCATGCCGGTACGGGCGTTTTTGAAGCACTTCCGATCCGAGTTTGAGCATCACGTGCACCACAAGCGGTGTCTGGTGGAGGACTACATCTAGCAGGCGGCGACATGGGAGCGACTCCCGGTCCTGTCAGGGTGAGAGAACAACATGGTTGAACTTGAGATAGACGGAAAAAAAGTAGAGGTGGTCGAGGGCAGCATGGTCATGGATGCTGCGACCAAGCTCGGCCTCTACGTGCCTCATTTCTGTTATCACAAGAAGCTCTCGATTGCGGCCAATTGCCGCATGTGTCTGGTGGAAGTCGAGAAGGCACCGAAGGCGCTTCCGGCCTGTGCCACGCCGGTTACGGCGGGCATGAAGGTATTTACCGCCTCCGAAAAGGCCCGCCAAGCTCAGAAGAGCGTGATGGAGTTTTTGCTCATCAATCATCCGCTCGATTGTCCGATCTGTGACCAGGGCGGTGAGTGTCAATTGCAAGATTTGGCGGTGGGCTATGGCCCGTCGGCATCGCGCTACACCGAAGAAAAACGCGTTGTATTTCATAAGCCGATGGGCCCGCTGATCTCCGCCGAGGAGATGAGCCGCTGCATCCACTGCACACGGTGTGTCCGTTTCGGGCAGGAGATTGCCGGCGTGATGGAATTGGGCATGGCCGGTCGGGGCGAGCATTCGGAAATCATGTCGTTTGTCGGCAATGCCGTGGAGAGTGAACTCTCCGGCAACATGATCGACATCTGTCCAGTAGGGGCGTTGACCAGTAAACCCTTCCGTTACTCGGCCCGCACCTGGGAACTCTCACGCAAGCGTTCCGTGAGCCCGCACGACAGTATTGGCGCCAACATTGTGGTGCAGTCGAAGGCCGGTGCGGTCAAGCGTGTCGTGCCGTTTGAGAACGAAGAGATCAACGAGTGCTGGATCTCCGACCGTGATCGGTTCAGTTACGAGGGATTAAGCAGCACGCACCGCCTGACCGAGCCCATGGTGCGTCAAAGCGATGGCAGCTGGAAAGAGGTCGGCTGGGGCGAGGCACTTGAAAAAGTCGCTGCCGCACTGAAGGCGGCGGCCGAGCATGGCCCCCATCAGGTGCGGACCCTGCTTTCCCCGAACAGCACCTTAGAAGAGATGGCGTTGGCGGGTGCTTTGACGCGTGCACTGCGCAGCGATGCGGTGGATTTTCGCCCACGCCTAGGCCAGGCCGGATTTGATCAGCAGTTTTCGGGCATTCCGAGTCTTGGCCTCGCGTTGTCCGAAGTGAGCCAACTTGATCGGGTGCTGGTGGTGGGGTCGTTCCTTCGTGCGGATCATCCATTGTTGGCCCAACGGATTCGTCAGGCCGTGCGTCATGGGGGACGGCTGGCCGTCATTCACTCGGTGGCCGAAGACTTGCACATGCCCGTGGCTCAGCAGCTCGTGGTTGCACCGACGCAATGGATCGAAGCTCTGCAAAATCCTGCTCTGCTTCAGCACCTTTCGGGGTCAGCAGACGTGGCGACCCGTGCGGCCATTTTATTGGGCAACAGTGTGCTGGCCCATCCGCAAGCATCAGAGATTTGGGCTGCCGCACAGGCGTTGGCGGATCGGGTCGGATGCCGCATTGGTTTTACCGTAGAGGGGGCGAACGGTGTGGGCGGCTATGTCGCCAAGGCGGTGCCCCAGCAGGGCGGTCCAGATGCCGCCTCAATGTTTGCATCGACTGCTGACAGTTTTATTTTGGTCAACGTCGATCCTGCACTCGACTGTGGGCATCCCCATCAGGCGCGCGCCGCTCTGAAAGCCGCAAAAATGGTGGTGGCACTGACACCGTTCAAAGATGGTGTGATGGATGTGGCCCATGTGGTGTTACCCATTACCCCGTTCACCGAGACCTCTGGATCGTTCGTGAATTGCGAGGGACGGTTGCAGACCATCGAGGCCGTGGCGCGGCCCGCAGGTGCAGCGCGTCCTGGCTGGAAGGTCCTTCGTGTGATGGGCAACATGGTGGGGGCAGAGTCATTTAACTTCGAAAGTTCTGAGGAAGTCCGGCAGAG
>JBDLRC010000079.1:0-4731 GCA_039800265.1 Pseudomonadota bacterium | reverse complement strand
GGGGTTCTGAGCGGCACCGTCCACCATGGACACCGCCTGGTGGCGGTTCGGGTCGAACTTCTCGCCCAACGGATGAATCGGCGTAAGCCTGCCTTTCTGGAAGGCCTGCTGAAGCTGCTTTAGAGTCAGGTCGACCCCCCCTCGAAGGCCCTCGAGCGTCTGGTTTTCGAGGCTCAGTGCCATTTCCAGACTGTCGGCCACGGGGAGAAGGGCCTCGGCAAAAGACTCAATGGCGAATTTGCCTGCATTGAGCACTTCTTGAGCACTCCGCTTTCGCAGGTTTTCGATGTCGGCTCTGGCCCGAAGATACTCCGTCTCCCACTCTTTGAGCTTCAACTGGGCCTCTTCAAGCTGCTGCTCTAACGTGGGTGCAGGGCCTGCATTACCCACGGCCGAATCGGCCTGGGCGCTGGGCTGGGCTGCATCGGGCTGGGGCTGGGTGGACTGCTGTTTTTCGTGCTCGCTCATGATCGCTGCCGTTTGAATGTGCAATACGCAGCTAGATTGGGGCCTGAATCGGAGAATTCAAGGCCCAGGCCAATAGGCTCGAGACGCAGGGGTAGGCCCGGGCGCACGCCCAGGCCTGCAAAGGCTTAAAAGCCGATGGCCGCCCCGTTTGAGCGGGGATCGTAACCGCCCTCGAGCACGCCATTCTCATGCCGAATGATCATGCCGGCATGGCCCACCGATTCATCCCAGGCACCCAAGGATTCAACGTCATGGCCACGCGTTTTGAGTTCTGCCACGACGGTCGAAGAGAAGCGCGACTCCAGCTTCAGTGTGTCCGAGGGCGTTCCCCAGGTACGGCCCAACAGCCATCGTGGCCGCTCGATGGCAAGTTGCGGGTGGTCTGCAAAGCGCATCGCTCGGGTAAATATAGTGGCCTGCGTCTGAGGTTGGCCGTCACCCCCCATGGTGCCGTAGACCATGGACGTGCCGGAGGCGCATTGCGCAAGCCCCGCATTCAACGTGTGAAATGGCTTTTTCGCGGGTGCCAGAGTGTTGATGTGCGCCGGATCAAGCGAGAAGCTGCAGCCGCGATTCTGCCAATTCACCCCAGACTCCGGAAGCACGATGCCCGATCCAAACTCATGATAGATGCTCTGGATAAACGAGACTGCTATGCCGTTTGAGTCGACAACACCCATCCAAATCGTATCTCCGGGTTTTGACACCGAACCCCACGGCGCGGCGCGCATCATGTCGACCTCCGCGGCGAGACGATCAAGGAAGGCTGGCTCCAGAAGCGAGGCCGGTGTGCGCTTCATAAAGGCACGGTCCGTGAGGTGTTGATCGCGTACACGAAACGCCAATTTCGTTGCCTCGACCTGAGCATGGATGAAGTCAGGGCCCTCGGGATCCAGATCCCATCCTTCCAACCGATCCAAGATGCCAAGGATCATCAACGAAATCACACCCTGGGACGGCGGCACCATATTGAACAGCTGCGCCGATCCCCCGGACGAAGCCGACGCGGTTTTTACCGACGTGGTCAGCGGATCGACGAGCTGGGCCTGATGCCGGTTTAAATCAATCGCCGTGAGCGGACTGCCCACATGCTGCAGCTCTTTGGTGAGCAGCTTGGAGAGCCCACCACGGTAAAACGTATCGGTACCCTCTTTGCCAATCCGAGCCAACGTTCGTGCCAGCCGCGGCTGTGTGAAGCGCGAGCCCACAGCCGGAACCTTGCCGCCCACCAAAAAGGTCTCCGCGAACCCTGGAATCGCACTCAATTCGGGAAGCTTGGCCTGCGTGCTTGCCGCCTGGCTTGCCGTCACGGGGATACCGTGCTCCGCATAGAACACAGCATCCGAGAGTAGCCGAGAAAGCGATAGACGCCCTCCAAGGGCTTGGCGTGAGAGCGCATGGGCCCTTCCCCACCCCGAGATCGTGCCGGCCACGGTCAACGCAGCAATACCGCCACGAAACGGGATCTTTCCGGCAATGCCCTGATCGGCATACCAGGCATGGGTTGCCTTCAGCCCTGCGGCACCGCTGGCGTCAATGCCTCCCGCCTGACCGTTCGGGCCACGCATCACCCAAAACCCATCGCCACCAATCGAATTCATGTGGGGATACACGACTGCAATCGTGGCGGCGGCCGCGACCATTGCTTCAAGAGCATTGCCACCCTCACGCAGCACATCCACCGCCGATTCGGCAGCTAATGCGTGCGGCGCAACCGCCATACCGCGAACACCTAATGATGAAAACGACACACGAATCTCCCTTCGTAAATTACCAACCAATCGCCTTCGGCAGCCACAAGGCGATCTGGGGGTAAAAGAACAGAATGACCAGCGCCAAAGCCTGCATAAGAACAAACGGCACCACTCCCTTGTAAATATCGTTGATCGTGACGCCGGGTGGCGCCACACCCTTTAAATAAAAGAGGGCCCAACCAAACGGAGGGGTTAAAAACGAGGACTGCAGGTTCACCGTGATCAGCATGGCAAGCCAAATGGGGTCCACGCCCTGAGATAGCAGCACCGGTAGAAACAACGGCACTGCAATGTAACTAATCTCAATCCATTCGATAAAAAACCCAAGCACAAAAATAATCAGCATCAGAAACCAGATGTCTGCATTGACGCCACCCGGCAAAAACTCAAACATCTTCGTGATCAGATCTTCACCGTGCAGCCCCCGGAAGGCCAATGCAAACACCTGGGCCATCATCAAAATAAACATCATCATGGCGGTGATCTTGGTGGTCTCACGGGCCACATCGCGAAGCATCACCCACTTCAGCCGGCCAGAAACAGCGGTAATCAGCACCGAGCCCAGAGCGCCCATGCACGCTGCCTCGGTCGGGGCTGCCACGCCGCCAATGATCGATCCGAGCACAGCTACCACCAGCGAGATCGGCGGCACCACCACCTTCCAAAACCGAATAAAAAGCTGTCGCCGCGTCACTGCATCACGCTCTTCCAGCGGCATCGGCGGCATGAGATCAGGCTTCATCCAGCCCAGTGCCAGAATAAATACGATATAGACCACGGCCAATAACAACCCAGGGCCTACCGCCGCAGCAAACAGCGTGCCCACCGACTGCTGCATGATGTCAGACAGAAGAATCAAAATCAGACTGGGCGGAATAATCTGGCCCAGCGTACCCGAGGCACAGATCGCACCGCAGGCGATGGATTTGTTGTATCCACGCCGAATCAGCGTAGGCAATGTAAGTAGCCCAAGGGTGATCACCGTGGCCCCAACAATTCCCGTGGTGGCCCCCATCAACACGCCGAACAAAATAATGCCCACGGCCATGCCACCACGCACGCCGCCCGCCAAATGGCCCATGACATCCAAAAGATCATCGGCAAGTCGGGACTTTTCGAGCATCACCCCCATAAATACAAACAACGGTATCGCCAGCCATTGGTAGCCGGTGACTACACCGAAGAGCCGAGCAGGCAACAGGTTGAATAACGTGGTGCCAAAGCCTAGGCCACCGAAAACAAAGCCAACCGTGGCGATGCTGATCGCCACTGGAATGCCGATCATCAGCATGATGAAAAACGCGACCAGCATCAGCACGGCGAGAATTTCAAAGCTTGGCATGTGCATCCCCCACGTTGCCGGAGTAGCCAGCCGACCAGCGTTTCAAAAACTCGCCCAATGCCTGCAAAAACAAAAGTCCATAGCCCAATGGAAGCAGGCCTTTAAGGGCCCAACGCATCGGAATGCCGCCCGGATCCGGCGAACGCTCATCGATTGCAAACGCCTGCCCCACATACCGCCAGGACAGCGCCATCATGATCACCGCGATCACCATGGTGAGCACCGCCGATACAAGATCAACGCGCCGCTTTGCCTCGGGCGAATACTTCGAATAAAAAATATCCACACGTACGTTATCGCCCCGTTGCAAGGCGTAGCTCATGGCAAGCAGAATCAAGGCTGCCAGCAGATGCCACTCCAGCTCCTGGGCCCAGACGGTGCCCAGGCTCAGGGTGTAACGCAGAATAACGTTGCACGCCATCAGCACGATGATGACCAGGGCAAGCAGTGATGCAGCCTGCCCTATACGGTCGATCAGCCATTCAATACGCGCAACAAGTCCAGCCACCGCATGGCTCATACACATTCCCCCCTGCGAAACGCGGCTTACGTGCGGACTTTGGTGTGGTAGGGCAACTCGCTGTAGTTCGACCAGGCATCGAACTTCGACTTGAATGCCATATACGAGTCATGCACCTTCTTGGTCAGAGGATCCTTGGCAACGTTCTCGGCCAAGACCTTGCGGGTCTCTTCCTTCAGTGCCTTGATGACGGAATCTGGAAGCGGCCGGGCAATCACCTTTTGATTCTTGATCAAATCCTGCATGGCGTCTGCGTTGTTTCGCTGACACCATCCCTCGCTGATCACATTGCATGCCGCACAGGCGTTCTCCACGATCTGCTGAAGATCTTTTGGCAACTTGGCCCAAGCCGCTTTGTTGATCAAGAGCTCCGACACAGTGGCGCTCTCATGCCAACCCGTGGTGTAGTAGTACTTGGCGGCCTTATGCAGCCCCAGACGACGGTCTTGGAATGGGCCAACAAACTCCGCTGCATCGATCACACCCCGCTCCAATGCCGGAAAAATTTCACCGCCTGGCAGTACCTTGACATCAACGCCGAGGCTCGCATAGACCTTACCCGCGAGGCCCGGAATCCTCATTTTGAGTCCTTTTAAGTCGGCGACCGACTTGATTTCCTTTTTAAACCAGCCGGTCATCTGCACGCC
>JBDLRC010000078.1:0-5043 GCA_039800265.1 Pseudomonadota bacterium | reverse complement strand
CTCGGGGTCGTTTTGGGTGACCTGGGCCGCCCACTCTCGGTTTTTGTCTAAAAGCGCATCAAGCATGGTGCTCGTTTCCAATGTGGTGCAGCCGATGATACCAAGGGGATGGGACCGGTTCTGCTCAGTGCTGCCAGGGGCACAAAAATCGCCGTTCGATGCCTGCTTTGTAATCGTGATATGTCCAGTTATTGCATACCACCCGGTCAATGAACAAAAATACGGCTCCAATAAGCGCGACCAGGATCAGCAGCAGTTTGAGATTGGTCTTCATGGTCTAATTCTTGTTTCGGAGATTCGTTGATGACACTGCTTCATACCATGATTCGCGTTGGAGACCTCCAGCGCTCGATTGATTTTTACACCAAGGTGATGGGTATGAATCTGATCCGAACCACCGACCGTCCGGATCAAAAGTACACCACCGCATTTCTGGGCTTTGGCCAAGGGAATGCCGATGGCCACGCTGAAATTGAGCTCACCTATAACTATGGCGTGGCGACCTACGAGATGGGTTCGGCCTATGGCCATATCGCAATTGCCGTTCCAGACGCGGCCCAGGCCTGCGACCGCATTCGCAAGGCCGGTGGCAATGTCACGCGCGAAGCGGGGCCTGTAAAAGGTGGCACCACCGTTATTGCCTTCGTGCAAGACCCTGACGGCTACAAAATCGAGCTGATTGAGCGCTCTGGCGCATAGAACCGCCAGCCGTGGACCCCTCGTTTTGGCACGATCGTTGGAAGCGATCAGAGATTGGCTTTCATAAGCCTGATATCAACCCCTTGCTCACCGATCACTGGGCAGCGCTCGCAGTCGTTCCTGGGCAGACGGTGTTTGTGCCGCTCTGCGGCAAGAGTCTCGATATGCTGTGGCTCGCCCGCCAAGGGTATGCGGTGCTGGGTATTGAGCTAAGCGAGGTGGCGTGCCGGGCATTTTTTACGGAAAACGGCCTGGTGCCCGTGGTTAGCCAGGAGGCGTCGTTCACCCGGTGGTCATCCTCCGGGATCGAGATTCTTCAAGGCAACTTTTTTGATCTCAGGCCGGAACATGTCTCCGGCGTCGCCGCCGTCTACGACCGCGCGGCGCTGGTGGCCCTACCGGCGGATACCCGCGCCCGTTACGCACAGCATCTGGCATCGGTGCTGGCCGCTCCTATTCCCATCCTGCTACTGACCATGGAGTACGAGCAGTCCAAGCGGCCGGGTCCGCCGTTTTCGGTACCGGAAGATGAGGTGCGCCAGCTCTATGCCCATACCCACGCCGTTACGCGTTTGAGTGTCCGCGATGCATTTTCGCCGCAGTCTCCCTGGGCGCAAATGGGCCTGACCTGGTTGCATGAAAAAGTGTTTTGTTTGCAGCCCCTGCAGTGAGTTTCCGCTGCTAAAACCGCAAATGTCCTGCTAAAATTTCGACGTTTCACCTTTTTCGTTCACCTCATTGGAGTCACTAATGGCAACAAAAAAAGCCCGGGCCGTGAAGGCAAAAAAAGCTGTAAAAAAAGCACCCGCTAAGAAAGCCGTAAAAAAAGCCGCCGTTGCAAAATCGGCCGCTAAGCCGATCAAATCGGCCTTGAACAAGAGCGCCTTGGTTGCGCACATCGTTGAGAGCACGGGCGTAGAGTCCAAGTCGGTGAAAGCTGTTATCGCTGCACTCGAAGAGGCAACTCTGGCATCGGTAAGCAAAAAAGGTGCGGGTGAATTTACGCTTCCCGGTCTGCTGAAGATTGTTGCGCAGAAGGTTCCCGCCAAGCCCAAGCGCTTTGGCAAGAACCCCTTCACCGGCGAAGAGCAGTGGTTCGCTGCCAAGCCCGCCACCGTGAAGGTCAAAGTTCGCGCGCTGAAGAAGCTGAAAGACGCCGTACTTTAATCGTTCGCTGTCCGGGGCCACACCGGATCAGACCTGCCTCGGCACGTTCTGATTCTGTGTGGCCTTATCTTTTTGGGCGCCCCGCGCGTTGTTAGAAGCTCGGCGCGGCTGTCCTCGAAATAAACATATTGATGCAAAACGCTCGGTCCGATGTTTGTGCGCTTGCCACGGCGGACCGGACCTGTTCCGGGCTGTTGCAGCTTGCGCCGTCGGCTCCATACGCCTGGGCAACACGCTGATACTCGATGGGCAGTAGCTCGCATCCAATCAGACGCTCTTGCCCGAAGCTGCGTTTTTGAATCTGATACTCAGCATTCCAGCACGCATCGTTGCCCACCACGGCAATAAACCGTGCGCCATAGCGCACCGCCGTATCGAATTCGCTGGAATGAAAGCCAAACGCACCGTCGCCCATAAATGCCACAACCAGCGCGTCGGGGCGTTCTCGCGCTGCCGCGATTGCCATTGGGATCGCGGCACCAATCGCACCAGCCGGTCCGTTGATCAGCCGGATATCGGTTCGGATGCTGGCTTGTGCCCACTGGCCGAACTCGCCGCCATCGCAGACCAGAATCATTTCCCGTTCACGGGCCAGTTCCACAAACGGGGCGAGCGCATCCGCGGGATGCATCATGCCATCGGTGGTTGGCGCATGGGGTTTTGGCTGGGCTGACACTTCTTCGCGCAGCTGTGTTGTCCAACGCTGGTGTTGTGCTGACCGTGCTCGATAACGCAGTCGGAGTCGTTCGATGGCTTGGGGAATGTCGCACTGAAGGCTAAGGCACAAACGCTTGCCAAGAATAGAGTGGGCCCGATCAATGGCAGCACGGTCTGGATCCACAACTGCAAACTTAGCCTGGGATGAGAATGCCGATGCATCCGCAAATTTCAGCGTGAAATCCAACGCTTTGCCCAATAACACTACAACGTCTGCCTTGAGAGCTGTCGCCGCAAAGCGACCCAGAGAGGGGTCGTTCATTCCCCGCGGGCTCTCCATGCCGATCACCGGTATGCCGCATTGCGTCTCAAGGTCTCTGGCCAGGCCACGAAACGTCGGGTGAAGCAGCTGCGGTCCGGTCAGGATCATTGGCCGCTCCGATTGGGATAAAACACTGATCAGCGTATCGAACGCGTCGTCGGTGGCCCCGGCCGTTGAAGGATGGTCAGCCGCGGCCGTATCGTTATCGAGCCCGAGCGCCTCGAGCGCGTCTTGGGCGATGCTCACCGACACTGGGCCCTGCCGCCCGCTGGTTGCGATAGCGATGGCGTGAAGCAGGTCTTGTCTGAGCGTATCGCGCGATCGGATCAGCAGTGATGCCTTTGCGCAGGGCGCGGCCACCGTCGTTTGATCCATTTCTTGAAATGCACCTTTACCCATTTGGTGTGTCGGTGCATGGCCAGAAATAAGCAGCACGGGCGACTCCGATTGCCATGCGGTGTAAAGCGCGGATACGGCATTGGCATGGCCTGGACCGCCGGTGACCATGGCCACGCCAATGCGGCCGGTCAGTCGTGCCGAGGCGTCTGCCATATGCACTGCGGAAGCCTCGTGACGGACATGAAGCAGTTCAATGCTGCTGCCCAAGGCCGCATCAAAGATCGGCATGATGTGGTTACCCGACAGCGTATAAATCGTTTTTACGCCGTGTTGCTCGAGGCACTGGATAACGGCATCTGCGCCGCGTTGGGGAGCCTTTTCTGAAGATAAAGCTGTCATGGGGGTGAGGTGAGTTGAAGAGGCTTCATTCTACTCACCTGCTTAGCCTCCGCCAGCGAGGCCGGCCTTCATCAGAATGACAGTACTTTAACCCCAGGCTTAAGAATATGCGCTGCGACTTCAGCCGGTTTTGCAGGTTTGACACCGGCCACCAGGGCCTCAGGTTTTAGCCCCTTGTTCGGAAGGAACAGTGCGCATACCTCTACAGTGGCCCCCGATTTAATCAGGCCTTTGAGCATGTCTTGTGGGGTGACATTTTTAGGTTTAAGTGTCTCACCGGCTTGTCCCTGAACGGCCAAGTCGCCGCCAGCGCCGCAAAGCAAAACACGTACAGAGGCCTTTTGCTCAATCGCCTGGCCGGCAAGCACCATGGCCGCGCCTTGCGACATGGTGTTTGCGCTGTCGACCGTTACAAAAAGCTGTTTGTTGTCTTGTGCGTGTGCAGACACTGCCACGGCAAAACATGCAAGACCATACGCTAATTTTTTCATTTTCATTTCCCTTGTGAAGTTATGCGATCGTTCACGTTATCTGGTCGCTGATCATTTGGCTTTGATAAACCTCATGGCCGGTCCGGTGAGTTGGCGGTCCACTGCGAATAAAGAAATGGGTTTAACGCAGATGAACCTGGGTACATCCAGATGGGAGCGTTTGCTCGCCGAGTCGTTTTTTTTGGTGATCGGCGTGGTCAGTCTTTCGCTTGCCTGGAATCAAATGGAGCATTTTTTTGACATTGGGGTTTGTTTCAGTGCCATTTTGCTTCGGCTGGCGACGCTGTTTTTTGTGGGCTTGATCACGGCGTACAGCCTAAAAATACTCTTGTATCCAAGAGCGTTCCTGCAGGAATTCTCGGATCCCACACATCACGTTTTTGTTGTGCTCGCGCCCTTGGCGCTGGCGGTGCTCTCGGTGGTGTATTGGCTGCGGGCGCCGGCGTGGTCGGCAGGGCTTTGGGCGGGTGGTCTTGCCGCGTACGGTGGCTTAATCGTTCTACAGATGCTTAACAAAAATGCATCGAGAGCGATTCGGACCACACGTTTGCGATGGCTCAGGCTATCGGTGGCGTGCGTGATGTCGATTGTTGTCATTCCCCAGCTTGGCATTAAGGGGTACCCCAATCATTTTGGCATCTATGCGGGCGGATCCGTGGTGAGCATTTCGGTTCTTATCCTGGCGCTTTGGCGAAGCCTGATGAAGCTACCCCGTGTGCTTACCTTTTGGGCATTGGCCCCTGCCGTATCGGGCGTAGCGATGGTGGGGGCATGGATGGCTCCCGTGGTGGCCCGACCCTTCGACCGTGAAGTACTACTGTGGATATTTGGCGCACTGCTCGGGGGACTAACACTTGTGGCCTTGGGTTTGCTTCCGTTTACTGTTTTTTCGGTGGTACGAAAGCCCTCTGTGCAAGCCTAGATCTCTTGGAGCAGAGCCTCATTTTTGATCGAGTAATGCCTGCCCAT
>JBDLRC010000077.1:0-6562 GCA_039800265.1 Pseudomonadota bacterium | reverse complement strand
CCTTCTCGGGCGAGCATGGCGATGGTCTGGTGCGCAGCGAGTGGGTGGAGTGGCAATTCGGTCGAAAAATCACTCATGCGTTTGAGCGTGTGAAAGAGGCCTTCGATCCGGGCAACCGCATGAACCCTGGGAAGATCGTGGACTGTTCCAAGATGGACGACGCCAGCCTGTTTCGGTTTAAGCCCGGGTACTCGGCGGCACCGATCACCACTGGTCTCGACTGGTCCGCATGGAATGTGCAAAACGATCCTTCCACAAAAGGGGATCCCGGCACCTTTGGCATTGCGGTAACGGCTCCGGGATCTGGCGGGGACCCTTCGCAGGGATTCTCTAAGGCCATTGAGATGTGCAACAACAATGGCCACTGCCGAAAGTTTGATGCCGGCACCATGTGTCCGAGTTATCGCGTGACCCGCGATGAGGTGCATTCGGTGCGTGGCCGTGCGAACACCTTACGTCTTGCGGTCAGTGGTCAGCTCGGGGCGGATGCCTGGGAATCCGATGCGGTGCGTGACGCCCTGGCCCTGTGCGTAGGGTGCAAAGGATGCAAACGCGAATGCCCGACCGGTGTGGACATGGCCCGCATGAAGATCGAGGCCCAGTATCAATATGGAAAACGGAAGGGCTTTTCACGCAAAGACCGAATGGTTGCCGCACTCCCTTCCATGGCCCACACCGTCGCATCGGTGCCGGGACTCGCATGGCTTTTAAACCTGCGCAATCGCAGCGGCATGCTGCGTGCCCTTGGTGAGCGCTGGCTTGGATTTGCCGCCGAGCGCAGTCTGCCCCGATGGCGACGCGACACGTTTGCTGCCAGAGCAGGCAACAGCGTGGATCTCTCGAATTGCGATGTGGTGCTCTGGGCCGATACCTTCAACAACGCCTACGAGCCGGAGCAGCTTCGGGCCGCACTTGCGGTGATGCAGGCCTGCGGATTGCGTGTGGCGCTCTCGGGTGCAGCGAGCCATGAACCGCTGTGCTGTGGCCGCACCGCCCTGTCCGTGGGCATGGTCGATGAGGCCAGGGCCCATGCACAGAAAACCTTGGCGGCCTTGGCGCCGGCCATTGCGCGCGGGGTGCCGATTGTGGGCTTGGAGCCATCGTGCACGCTGAGCCTGCGCGATGAGTGGCTCACGATGGGGCTCGGCGCGCCAGCGCAGGCCTTGGCCAAGCAGTCCATGCTGTTTGAGGAGTGGTGGCTCGACCACCTGCGAACCCACGCTGCCCCGAAGGTTCGCGATGACTTGCCGGAGGTATTCGTGCATGGCCATTGCCATCAAAAGGCATTGGGCGTGATATCGCCCACGATTGCAGCCATTGCATCAGTGGGGGCCAAGGCCCAGCTGATCGAATCGAGTTGCTGCGGCATGGCCGGAAGCTTCGGCTACGAGGCCAAGCATCTGACGGTGTCGTTGGCCATGGCCGAGGCCAGCCTGTTGCCGGCGGTACGCAGCGCGCCCGAGTCGGCGTGGATCGTTGCCGACGGGTTCTCGTGCCGCCACCAGATCGTCGACGGTGCAAAGCGCCGTGCCGTGCATGTGAGCCAGTTCATTGCCCACGCTCTTGGGGTTTCACCTTGATCGTGCACGTGTGATGCGATGGGGCCGGCCATAGGATAATCCCCACATTCTTTCTACAGGTCATCTATGGATCCCCAACTTCGACAACAGGCCCTGGCGTATCACGAGAAGGGCAGCCCCGGAAAAATTTCGGTGACGCCCACCAAGCAGCTGGTCAATCAGCGCGATCTGGCATTGGCGTACTCGCCGGGTGTGGCGGCGGCCTGTGAGGAGATTGTTGCCGATCCACTCAATGCGTTTCGGTACACCGCCCGCGGAAACCTCGTCGCGGTGATCACCAACGGCACCGCTGTGCTTGGCCTTGGAAACATTGGGCCATTGGCGGCCAAGCCGGTGATGGAAGGCAAGGCAGTGCTCTTTAAAAAGTTTGCGGGCATTGACGTGTTTGATATCGAGATCAATGAGCTCGATGTCGACCGGATTGTGGATGTGATCGCAGCCCTTGAGCCGACCTTCGGCGGCGTGAATCTGGAAGACATCAAAGCACCCGATTGTTTTTATGTGGAGCGCAAGCTTCGCGAGCGCATGAAGATCCCCGTCTTTCATGATGACCAGCACGGCACAGCAATTGTGGTCGGTGCGGCTATCGTGAATGGCTTAAAGGTGGTCGGTAAAGACATCAAGCATGTGAAGCTGGTGGTCTCGGGAGCGGGTGCTGCAGCCCTGGCGTGTCTGGACCTGCTGCTGGATCTTGGGCTTCCGCGTGAAAACATCTGGGTCTCGGATTTGGCCGGCGTGGTCTACGAGGGCCGCAAAGAACTGATGGATCCCGAAAAGGCACGGTTTGCACAAAAGACCGATGCCCGCGCGTTAGGCGACATCATTGCCGATGCTGATATTTTTCTGGGCTTGTCTGCCGGCGGCGTTTTAAAGCCCGAGATGGTGGCCAAGATGGCCAAGAATCCGCTGGTGTTTGCATTGGCGAACCCAACACCCGAGATTCTGCCGGAAGAGGTCAAGGCCGTGCGCAACGACGCGATTGTCGCCACGGGGCGCACCGACTATCCGAATCAAGTGAACAACGTGTTGTGCTTTCCGTTTATCTTTCGTGGTGCGCTTGATTCGGGTGCGACCACGATTACCCGACAGATGGAATTGGCAGCCGTGCACGCGGTTGCTGAATTGGCCCGTGCAGAGCAAAGTGAGGTGGTCTCGGCCGCCTACGGCACCGGTAATCTCTCGTTTGGCCCCGAGTACTTGATCCCCAAGCCGTTTGATCCTCGACTGATCACCAAGATTGCACCGGCGGTGGCCAAGGCCGCGGAGGACAGTGGTGTGGCCACCCGGCCGATCAAAGACTACGACGGCTACGTCGATCGCCTGCGTGAGTTTGTCTACGTATCAGGCAACTTTATGAAGCCCATCATCTCGGAGGCGAAGCGCGTTCCGAAGCAACGTATCGTGTATGCCGAGGGCGAAGATGAGCGGGTGCTGCGTGCTGTTCAAGAAGTCGTTGATGAGAAGCTTGCTTTCCCGGTGGTGATTGGCCGGCCTGCCGTGGTGAAGCAACGGATCGAACGCTACGGGCTTAGGCTCTGGGCCGGTGTCGATTTTGAAATTATCAATCCTGAATCCGACGATCGGTACCGCCAGTACTACGAGACCTATCATCAGATGACCGAGCGCAAAGGGGTTACGGCGCAATATGCCAAGCTGGAGATGCGGCGAAGAAATACGCTGATCGGAGCCATGATGGTGCACCTGGGCGATGCCGACGGGATGATCTGCGGCACCTTTGGCAGTTATGGGCTGCATCTGGATTATGTGGATCAGGTCTTGGGCCATGCGGCCGGTGGTAAGACCTATGCCGCTATGAATTTGTTGATTCTCCCGGGCCGCACTGTTGCGATTGTAGATACCCACGTCAATGAGGATCCGTCAGCAGAGACCCTTGCCGAGATCACGCTCATGGCGGCCGACGAGTTGCAGCGCATTGGTATGACCCCCCGCGTTGCATTGCTCTCGCATTCCAACTTCGGAGGCAGCCGCGCCCCAAGTGCTGTCAAAATGCGCCAAGCACTCGAGCTGGTGCAGGCCCAGCGGCCGGACTTGAACATCGATGGTGAGATGCACGGCGATGTTGCGCTTGATCAGGAATTGCGTCAGCTGATCATGCCGCGCTCGACGCTTCAGGGCGAGGCGAATCTCTTGGTGATGCCGAATATGGATTCGGCCAACATCTCCTACAACCTGCTGAAAGTGTCTGCCGGCAACGGCATTGCAGTGGGGCCGATTCTTCTGGGCTGCAAGTCGCCGGTCACGATTCTTACCTCATCGGCTACGGTCCGACGCATTGTGAACATGACGGCACTCACGGTGCTGTCGGCCACCAGTGGAAAGCCGTAAGCCCGAATCCTGTACCGAGTTGTTCTGGGTATTCACCGCCATGGCCCTTCAGGGCTTTGGCGGTGTATTGCCGGTCGCGGAGCGGGTGCTCGTTCATGAGCGCCAATGGATGGGCCAAAAAGAGTTTGTCGAGACCTTAGCGATTGCTCAGGCCCTCCCGGGACCGAACATCATCAACATGTCGCTCATGGTGGGCGATCGGCATTTCGGGGCGCGGGGCGCTGCCGCCGCGATCGCGGGCATGCTCGTGGTGCCGATGATGGTGGTGCTGTGCGTGGCCGCCGTGTATCAGACCTTTGCCGATCGCGATGTGGTCAAGGGCATGCTGCTGGGCATGGGTGCAACGGCGGTGGGCCTGATCGGTGGTATGGCGCTGCGGCTCGTGCGCACGCAGGGGGACTATCGATGGGGCTGGGTCTTCGGCGTGCTGACATTCGTTGCCATGGCCGTGGCCCATCTGAAGCTTGCATGGGTGCTTTTGCTGTGTGGTTTGCCGTCGTTTCTGGTGCGCTACTGGCAGCGTCGCAAGGACCATCCTCCAACTCGTGGACCGGGCGGGGCCGCCCCAGAAGTGTGAGCGGGCGCAATGGTTCTTGATCTCTTCGTTTACTTTTTGCTTTTGTCGTTGTTGGCCACGGGGGGCGCGATCACGCTTGCCCCTGAGATGCATCGATACATCGTGGGCGAGATGGGCTGGTTGACCGACGCTCAGTTCACGGCATCGATTGCGATCGCGCAGGCCTCGCCGGGGCCGAACCTGCTTTTTGTGACGGTGATGGGCTGGCAGGCTGCCGGGGTATGGGGAGCGTTGGCAACGACGGTGGGCGTGTTGTTGCCCTCGGCCATCTTGGTGGTGATGGTCAATCGATGGAGCCACTCACGCGCAGATGCTGTCTGGGTGAAGGCGGTGAAAGAGGGTCTGGCACCCGTAGTGATCGCCTTGATGTTGGCAACCACATGGGTCTTGTCCGAGGCCTGGGTTGATCAGCCGCGCGTACTGTTCTTGGTGGTGGTGGCGATGATGGTCAGTGCACTCACGCGGATCGCACCCGTGTTGATGATTGCTGCCGGTGCAGTGATTGGCGGACTAGGGGTGTTGTAAGCGGTTGTGTGATCGGGCTTCCAGCGTAAATGCCGTGTTCATCGCGTCTTTAAAACTCACCGCAACGAAGTGCGATGGCCGAGAGCACTACGGTAGCGGCTGTTTCTGTGCGCAGAATGCGCGGTCCGCAGGCCACACCGATAAATCCCGAGCGCTGAAGAAGCGCCTCCTCCGCGTCGCTCCATCCCGCTTCGGGGCCGATCATAAATGTGACGTCACCCTGCATCGGGGCCGTGGAGAGTTGGACCGTTGCGAACGGGTCGAGCAGCCAGCCCGTTTTGGGGCCTGCATGATGCTTCCACTCAGTGATCACATCCGCTAAGCGCATCACGGCCAAGATGTCGGGCACATGATTTCGCCCACACTGGGCAGCCGCCGATGCTGCTATCGACTGCCAATGGTGAAGCCGCTTTTTTGCCCGCGTCTCGTCGAGCTTCAGCACGCTGCGTTCTGCTGCAAGGCCGATGATGCGTGCTGCACCGAGTTCCGTGGCTTTTTGAACTACCCAGTCCATTTTGTCGCCGGTGCATAGGGCCTGAACCACGGTGGTCGTGACCGGCGATTCCCGACGCACCTCTGAGACAGAATCGACCTGGACTTGGGTCGCGGCCCGATCTGCGTTGACGATCCTGGCGCTGCCTTCCAGGCCCTGCCCGTTGAACAGGGTAAGGGCATCGCCGGCCTGCAGCCTTAGCACTGAGATGAGGTGGTGGCTGGCCTCGGGCGACAGGGTGACGGGGCCGGTCGTAAATGGGGTATGAAGGACGCGGGGGGTCATGAGATTGGGCCAGGCTTGGGTGCGGGATGGCCTCTATTGAAGAGTAAAATTCAGGGTTTTCCCAGTTCTGATTGGGGATGGTTCAGACGGCTAGGTAAGGCCTTGGCGGGATTCACCCGAAAGCGTTAAGCCGGTCTTAACTATCGAATCAAGAAACATGACTTTAACTTAACTATCGTAAACCCTAAATTGGGGGGTCTCTTGTTCAACCCCCACCTTTGGAAGCGCCAACATGCAATTTCCTGCCACTGAACTCCCCACCCAATCCACTGCCATGGCCAATGCCATCCGTGCCCTGTCCATGGATGCCGTGCAGAAGGCCAACTCGGGACACCCCGGAATGCCCATGGGCATGGCGGAGATGGCAGTGGCGCTCTGGTCGTGCCATCTGAAGCACAACCCGACGAACCCCAACTGGGCGGACCGTGATCGCTTTGTCGTGTCCAACGGCCATGGTTCGATGCTGCTCTACAGTCTTTTGCACCTGGCAGGCTATGACTTGCCGATCGAAGAGCTGAAAAACTTTCGTCAGCTGCATTCCAAGACACCGGGCCACCCGGAATACGGCATGACGCCGGGCGTGGAAACGACCACCGGCCCCTTGGGCCAGGGCATTACCAATGCGGTGGGCCTGGCACTGGCGGAGCGTTTGCTCGCCGCTCAATTTAACAAGCCCGGCCACGACATCGTGGACCACAACACCTATGTGTTTTTGGGTGATGGCTGTCTGATGGAAGGTATCTCGCACGAGGCGTG
>JBDLRC010000076.1:0-6574 GCA_039800265.1 Pseudomonadota bacterium | reverse complement strand
CCAAAGACCCGATTGAACTCTTGGAGTCGCTGCTGCCTGAACTCGCTGCTCGTACGAAAGGTAAGGCCCCAACGCTTGGCCATCGGGTCGCCTTTCATCCGCCATGCACGCTGCAGCATGGCCAAAAAATCCGTGGCGTAGTGGAGAAGCTACTCACCGCCTGCGGGGCGCATCTTGTGCCCGTGGCCGACAGTCATTTGTGTTGTGGCTCGGCCGGCACCTATTCGGTGCTTCAGCCTAGCCTCTCCACTGAGCTGAAGTCGAGAAAACTCTCTGCGCTCTCTGCGCAGCGACCCGATGTGATTTTGTCGGCCAATGTGGGATGCATTACCCATTTGCAGTCGGGTACCGATACACCCGTGCGCCACTGGCTCGAGTGGCTTGATGAACGGCTTTAGGCGGGTGTGATACTGCCCAGCACGCGGGGCCCGATGGCCCCCGTCACGCTGGGGAGGTTTCCTGGCAGGCCGTCGAGGGTTCGGCTGGCGAGCCAGGCAAATGCCGCCGCCTCGATCACTTGGGGATCCCATCCAAAACGCTGCGTGGAATCAACCTCGACCGCATGTCCGCAGGCTTTGTGCAGCTCTTCTCGCAGCAGGGTCATCAGGGCCGAGTTTTTTGCACCACCACCGCAGACCAAGACGTGGTTGCATGGCTGGCGCGCCGACGTTTTGATCTGACCGGGGGGCGAATGCGAGGCCAGGCGTGCCACTTCAAGCGCGATGCTGCGCGCCGTCAATTTCAGTAACGTGGCCTGAACATCCTGCGGGGGAATGTTGGCGTGGGCCGATTGGGATAAAAATGCATCAAGCCATGCAGCACAAAACAGATCGCGGCCGGTACTGCGTGGCGGAGCAAATGTGAAAAATGGATCACCCAGCATGGCTGCAAGCAGACCCTTGTGGGCGGTACCGGTCTGGGCCCAGGCCCCGTTGTCATCAAACCGTTTTCCGAGGTGGCGCATTGTCCAGAGGTCCATCAACATATTGCCCGGGCCCGTGTCGTAACCCACCACGGGGTCACCGAGCCAGGTGATGTTGGCAATACCGCCGATGTTCACCACGGCCGTGATGCCCGACGTCTGATGTGCAGCAGCACTCGGCGAGAAGATGGCATGGTGAAAGGCCGGAACAAGCGGCGCGCCCTGGCCTGCTGCGGAAATATCGCGGCTTCGAAAGTCAGAAACCACTGTAATGCCGGTCGCCTCGGCGATGCGCGCAGGCGCATTGAGCTGGATCGAATATCCGAGCCGGGGCTGGTGCCGAATGGTCTGGCCGTGCACGCCGATCGCGGTCACCGACGTGGGCCGAATGCCGGCTAGGCTCAGACTCTCCAAAACCGTGCGGCCAATCAGATCTGCGTAGGCGTTCGCAATCAACGCGGCCCGGTGAAGCTCGTCATCCGAAGGGGTCTGCAGTCCTAAAAGGGCCTCGACCATCGCAGGGTCAAGGCTGTGGGAGTGAAAGTGTTTCAACACGATGTGCGGCGCTGTGTGGCCAAGCGTGATCGACTCTCCGATGTCGACCACGGCGACATCGACCCCATCGAGGCTCGTGCCCGTCATGACGCCGACAAAACGCCGCACGGATGACTCTGGATGAGGCCGCGCGTCGCCCATGGGCCGTTACTGCACCCTGGCAGTGTTGACGTTATCGAGCAGTGAGAGCCGCGACCGCAGATCGACGGCCACCACTTCAAATTTTTTCAGTGTCTCGCCTGTGAGCGAGGGTACCTGTGGGTTTTCCGCGATGATGCGGCTCGGATCGAGGTGCCGGCCATTGACCAGAAATTCGTAGTGCAGGTGCGGGCCCGTGGCCCAGCCGGTGGAGCCCACAAATCCGATCACTTGGCCCATCTGGACAGTCTTGCCTCGTGCGATCTCGGGTGCGAATCCGCTCAGGTGAGCGTAGAGTGTTGAGTAACGTTCGTTGTGCTTGATTTCGATCGTGTTGCCGTAGCCCTGGCTCCAGCCCCGCGAGACCACTACGCCGTCGGCTACGGAGCGCACAGGTGTGCCGGCTGGGGCTGCATAGTCCACACCGCGGTGGGCCCTCGGATCGCCAAACAGTGGATGCAGTCGGTAGGTGGTAAATCCCGAAGAGATACGTGTGTAGCGAAGCGGCGCCGCCAGAAAACCCCGCCTTACCGATTTGCCTTGCGCATCGTAGAAGTTGCCTTTGCCTGTCTCGGGGTTCTCAAAATAGAGGGCCTCGTGGGTTTTACCCTTGGCCTCAAACCGGACTGCAATCAGCCGATAGGCGCCGATGTCGCGCCCACCGACCAGCTGGTTTTCATAAATGACGCGCACGATGTCGCCTGCATTCACCTGGCGACGAAAGTCCAGATCCGATTCAAACAGTGTGACCACCTGATCCGTAATAGCCTCGGGCACACCGGCCTCGTCCATTGCACCGAAGAACGATCGGCCCACTTGAACCGACCGGTGCTCGATACGTTTTTCACTGCCCAATCGAGCGCTTCGCGTGGTGAATTGGCCCTCGCCGGTGCGCTCCACAATCCAGGCATCAAGTTTGTTCAAGAGCTGCAGCCTCAGAAGCCGCCCCTCCAGATCGGTCCGCACGAGTGCAGTCTGGCCAACATTGCTGCGTAACACGGACTGGGTACGCGCGTCTTTGCGAAGGTAGAGGCGCGCTGCGGGGTCGTCCACACCGAGTCGCTCCAGCAGCCCATCGACGGAATCCCCTTTTCGGACTTCGTCTTCGCGGGTCAATTCCAGGCCGTGGGCCGACAGCGCCTTGATCTGAGTCTCGAGCTCCTGGGGAGTGAGTTCCAAGGCAACCCGCTCACCGAGAATCTTGGATTCGGCCTCCGAGACGCCTGCAAGCCCCAAGGCCGTGATCACGGCCATGATCAGCCCTAGGGCCGCTGGGGCAATCGTCCAAAGACGTTCTGGTCGAGCAATGGGCAGGCGCAGCATAAGGGCTAAAATTCTAGCCTCTTATGGCCTCCACCGTTCCGCACATGCCGCCCACCGAGGGTCTTTCCAAATTGCCGGATTCCGTCGCCCACGCCTTGGAGGTCGTGACACGCGGCTGTGATGAATTATTGGTGGCCACCGAATTCGCCAACAAGCTGGCGCGCAGTGAGGCGACAAAGACACCATTGCGTATCAAACTTGGCCTGGACCCCACTGCGCCTGATCTTCATCTGGGCCATACCGTAGTGCTCAATAAACTGCGACAGCTCCAGGACCTGGGCCACACGGTCATTTTTCTGGTGGGGGATTTCACGGCCCTGATTGGTGATCCCACCGGCCGCAACGCGACACGACCGCCACTGTCGGCCGACGAGATCGCTGCCAATGCACAGACCTATTTCAATCAGGCGTCGATGGTGCTGGATGCCTCGAAGACCGAGATCCGTCGAAACTCTGAATGGTGTGATGCCCTGGGTGCACGCGGCATGATTCAGCTGGCGGCCCGTTACACCGTTGCCCGCATGATTGAGCGTGACGACTTCACCAAGCGTTACAAAGCCGGAACCCCCATTTCAGTGCACGAATTTCTGTATCCCTTGGTGCAGGGGTATGACTCGGTTGCCCTGAAGTCCGATCTGGAGCTGGGCGGTACGGATCAGAAATTCAACCTTCTGGTCGGCCGAGAGCTTCAGCGCGAGTATGGACAAGAGCCCCAGTGCATTTTGACCATGCCATTGCTGGTAGGCCTCGACGGCGTGGAGAAGATGAGCAAAAGCAAGGGCAACTATGTCGGCATCACCGAAAAGCCCTCCGAGATGTTCGGCAAGCTTATGTCCATCTCGGATGAGTTGATGTGGCAGTACCTGAATTTGTTGTCGTTCCGTTCCTCTGCCCAGATTGATGCGTTAAAGGGCGAGGTGCAGGCTGGCCGCAATCCGCGTGATGTCAAAGTGGAATTCGCCATGGAAATCGTGGAGCGCTTTCACAGCGCCCAGGCGGCCCATGATGCGTTGGCCGAGTTTGAGGCTCGGTTTAAACAGGGCGCCATCCCAGACGATATTCCCGAGGTCACCGTGGGCGGTGCGCCGCTTGGCGTGGTTGCGGTATTGAAGCAGTCTGGCCTTGCGCCCTCGTCGGCCGAGGCCATTCGTAACATCGAGCAAGGTGGCGTTCGGATTGACGGCGCAAGGGTGACCGATCGTCAGCTGGAGATGGCGTGCGGCACCTATGTGATGCAGATCGGCAAACGAAAGTTTGCGCGGGTCACGATTTCTTCGTAAGGATTGAGCGTGGCAATCAAAGCGGTGAATCGCGTGCTGTGGATGGGTGTCATCGCCATTGTGGCCGTGTATTTTCTGATCCTGGTGGGGGGCACGGTGCGTGCTACTGGCGCGGGCATGGGCTGCCCCGATTGGCCACTGTGTTTCGGCCAGTGGATTCCGCCGACCAGCGAGAGTCAGCTGCCGCCCGACTGGCGTGAACGCTATGCAGACCGTGGTTACGACAAGGCCCCGTTCGATGCCACCAAAACCTGGATCGAATACATCAATCGACTGGTGGGCGCATCGATCGGCCTTTTGATCATCGCCTTTGTGGCGATGGCCGCTGCATTTCGTCGCAGCGATCCACCGGTCTTTTGGGTGGCGTTATTGGCCTTGGTGGCTGTCGCGTTTAACGGATGGCTCGGATCCAAGGTCGTCTCGTCCAATCTCAAGCCCGTCATGATCTCGCTGCACATGGCCGGGGCGTTTCTTGTGCAGATGGCCCTGATCTATGCCACGACCCGTGCCGCCCGGCATCATCTTGCCGAGCAGCTGCGGGATGCGGCCACGCCGACCCTTCCTTCCTGGTTTCGGCCGCTGCTTCTGATCACGCTGGCGGCCCTGGTGCTGCAGATCGTATTGGGTCTACAGATTCGTGAGAGCATCGATCTGATCAGCCGAAGTGCAAGTGATCTTGAGCGCAATGAGTGGATCGAGCTGGTGCCCCAGATTTTTTACGTGCACCGTTCGTTCTCGTGGGTGATCTTGGGCTTAGCCGCGTTCTTGACTTGGAAGGTCTTGCGAAGCCCGTTGCGCTGGACGGCGGTCGGCAAGGCATCGCTTGGGCTGGTCGCGTTGGTGGTGTTTGAGATGCTCTTGGGCGGCGCACTGAACCATCTTGGATTTCCTGCGATTGCCCAGCCTGTCCATCTTTTGGCAGCACACCTCATCTACGGTGTACTTTGGTTTCAGTGGTGCCTGCTGTCGGTAAATCAACTGCCGGTGCTGGTGCCGTCAGGCGTTGCGGCGTCTTCCCCTCTTTCTTCGTCGAATAGGAACTCTTATGTTTGATCGTCAACTTCCGCTTTCCCAGACCGACGCCGATGTCGCGGCGGCCATCGCTGCCGAGAATGCCCGTCAAGAGGCCCACATCGAACTTATCGCGTCGGAGAATTACGCCAGCCCTGCAGTGATGGCGGCCCAGGGATCGCAGCTCACCAACAAATACGCCGAGGGCTATCCGGGCAAGCGTTACTACGGTGGATGCGAGCATGTGGATGTGGTCGAGCAACTCGCCATCGATCGTTTGAAAAAACTTTATGGCGCCGAGTCGGCAAACGTTCAGCCGCATTCGGGTGCGCAGGCGAATCAGGCCGTGTTCCTTGCGTTTCTCAAGCCCGGCGACACCATCATGGGGCTGTCGCTCGCCGAAGGCGGACACCTGACCCATGGCATGCCGCTGAATATGTCGGGCAAGTGGTTCAACGTGGTGGCGTATGGCCTCAACGCAAAGGAAGAGATTGATTACGATCGCATGGAGGCCCTGGCCCGAGAGCACAAACCTAAGCTTTTGATCGCCGGTGCTTCGGCCTATGCCTTAAAAACTGATTGGGCCCGCTTCGCAGCGGTCGCCAAAGACATCGGTGCCATTTTCATGGTGGACATGGCCCACTACTCTGGCCTGGTGGCTGGAGGTGTGTATCCCAACCCCGTGCCACATGCAGACATCGTGACGTCCACCACGCACAAGAGCCTGCGTGGTCCGCGGGGCGGTTTCATTTTGATGAAGGCTGAACACGAGAAGGCCATCAACAGCGCCGTCTTCCCTGGACTGCAGGGCGGCCCGTTGATGCATGTTATCGCCGCCAAGGCCGTCGCATTTGGCGAGGCGTTAAAACCCGAATTCAAAACCTATGCGCAGAAGATTCTTGATAACGCCCAGGCATTGTCGTCGGCCTTGGTAGCCCGCGGATTGCGCATCGTGTCAGGCCGCACCGAGAGCCACGTGATGCTCGTTGATTTGCGGGCCAAGTCGATCACGGGCAAAGCGGCGGAGGCCGCGTTGGGTCAGGCCCACATTACCGTGAACAAGAATGCGATTCCGAACGACCCCGAAAAACCCATGGTCACTAGCGGCATCCGCCTGGGCACGCCCGCCTGCACCACGCGCGGATTTGGTCCGCAAGAGATGCAGCTGGTGGGCAACCTGATTGCCGATGTGCTTGAGGCTCCCGAAGACTCTGCCACTCTGGCGCGGGTCCGGACCCAGGTCGAGGCGCTCACACAGCGCTTCCCTGTGTACAAGTAAGTAGCGTTCGGGTCGGACCTGATCCGCAGGCAGGGCAGCGCATCAGGTCAGATCGGAAGAGCACAC
>JBDLRC010000075.1:0-14692 GCA_039800265.1 Pseudomonadota bacterium | reverse complement strand
GAGCAGGCATTGGGCAGTGATGAGGCCCATGCCTGCGAAGAGGCGATGCGCACACCTGCCCCGATGGATTTGCGCGTCAACACACTTCTTGCACGGGTCGATCAGGCGGTCTCAGCCCTCGCGCAGGAGGGTGTGGATGCGCGGCCGTCCGATGTGGTTCCTGAGGCCCTGCGTATCGAGGGCCGGCCCATGCTGGCCAAAACCAAGGCCTTCGAGAAAGGCTGGGTTGAGGTGCAGGATCTTGGCAGCCAGCTTTTGGCAAAACTGATCGCGGCCAAACGCGGTGAATTCATTGTGGATTTCTGCGCGGGAGCTGGGGGCAAGACGCTCGCGATTGGGGCTGCCCTTAAAAATTCTGGCCGCATATATGCGCTTGATGTGTCGAGCGCGCGTTTGTCGAAACTGAAGCCGCGGCTTGCGCGCAGCGGGCTTTCGAACGTCTGGCCCACAGCAATCTCGGGCGTGGCCGATGACCGTGTCAAGCGACTCGCATCCAAGGCCGACGCTGTCTTGGTGGATGCACCGTGCAGCGGACTCGGTACCCTGAGACGCAACCCTGATTTGAAGTGGCGCATGACACCGGAGCGTGTCGCGCGCTTAACCGAGCAGCAACGTGACATTCTGTCGGCAGCAAGCGGCCTGGTGAAGCCGGGCGGCCGCTTGGTGTACGCCACCTGCAGCCCCTTGGCCGAGGAGACCGAGCAGGTGGTGGATGCGTTTCTTAGCGCCCATCCAGCCTTTACAAGGCAGCCCGCAGATCGGGTGCTGATTGGGCAACGTGTTGATCTTCCGCAAGCTTGGAAGGCCTTTACCGAACAAGGGGATCTGCGGCTCTGGCCGCACCGGAGCGGGACCGACGGCTTTTTTGCCGCCGTGATGGTGCGGGGTCAAACCTAGCCTTTATGGGCAGGGGGTGGGATAATCCCTAGTTATTAAAAAATCGAGGGAGTCGGTGTTTGGATACTGAATTCGGAAGCCTTGTGGCAGCTCTATGGGATGTTGTGCGGGTGGGACTGACCGGCTGGGAATGGCCGGCGATCTTGGCCTTTACCCTGGTCACGACCCATATCACCATCATCGGCGTGACGGTCTATCTTCACCGTTGCCAGGCCCACCGGGCCCTTGAACTGCACCCTTTGGTCTCGCATCCCTTGCGATTTTGGCTCTGGATGTCCACCGGAATGGTCACCAAGCAGTGGGCGGCGATTCACCGTAAACATCACGCCAAGTGCGAGACGGAAGATGATCCCCACAGCCCCCAGACCAAAGGCATCTCCACCGTCTTGTGGCGCGGTGCCGAGCTCTACCGTGAGGCCGCGGCAGACCGTGAGCTGGTCGAGCGGTATGGGCATGGCACACCCGATGACTGGGTCGAGCGCCACGTGTACTCCAAGCACAGTGTTCTTGGCGTGTCGCTGCTCTTGATTACCGATGTGTTGCTGTTTGGCGTGGTCGGTGCCACGGTCTGGGCGATTCAGATGGCATGGATCCCGTTTTTGGCAGCCGGTGTCATCAATGGCATTGGCCATTTTTGGGGTTACCGCAATTTCAACAGCCCGGATACCAGCACCAACATCTCGCCGTGGGGCATTCTGATCGGCGGTGAAGAGCTGCACAACAACCATCACACCTTCGCCACATCGCCGAAGCTCTCCTCAAAATGGTATGAGTTCGACATCGGCTGGCTTTACATTCGTCTGCTCTCCATGGTGGGCCTAGCGAAGCCCCGTGCACTGCCTCCTGGGCTCACGATTGACCCGGCCCGCGATCGGATCGATGCCGACACCGTGGCGGCAGTGATCTCGCATAAATATGAGCTTATGGCGTCATTGGCCAAGGCCTTCAAAAAAGACGCGCGCCATGGCCCGTCCGCGGTGTTGGAGAAGTGGGTAGAGCTTCGAAAAGAATTCGAGACGCTCTGGGCCCGCCGTAACCTTTCTGTAGAGCAGGCCGTCAGCGGACTTCAGGCGTGGTGTGCGAAGGCGGAGGCATCCGGCATCGCTGCGCTGGCCGAGTTCTCGCGCCGTATTCGCATGGCTATTCCGCCACGCGCGATCGCATAGCCCGCTACTTTTTTACTGAATTGGACGTGTCGGCGGATGGTTTGTCCGCCGATTTTTTTTGGGCCGGCTTCTTCTTCTCGGCCGCTTTGGATTTGGCCGCTGAAGATGCCGGCTTGGCCTTTGACGATTTCTTTGGTGGACCCGGAGGGTCATCTGCCGCAGATGCGACCACGGTTCGCTTGCCGCGCTCATCGGTGATCACGGTCTGCGTCAATGCCCCGCGGATCAGCAGCCGCTGCCCTGGCGTAATGCCAGTGTCTGCATCCATTTTGTTGAGACGTCGAATCTGGGCCTGGGTTACACCATACCGTTTTGCAATTTTTGCCAGCGTGTCGCGTTTGGTGACGCGGTGATAGACCGCGTTGAGGCGTTCCTTCTCGATCACTTTGGATCCGGTGAATTTGGCCAAGGTGGTTTCAATGTGCGGTTCATCCTCTTGTGCCGCAATGGGCGCAAGGAGCACCGTACCCGGCAGTGGCTGTGCGTTGCGTTTCAGGCTGTTGGCTTTGATCAGATCAGCAGTGGTCACGCCTGCGCGTCGCGCCAGCGACGCTAGGGTCTCCGAGGGTTTTAGCGTGTAGGGCTTCCAGGTGACCAGGGGCTGCCCCTGGGCCACGTGGGCTGCCAATGCACGTTGAAATGCGTCGGCGCGATCGGCTGGCAGAATAATGCGGTTGGTTCGACTGGCACTGATGACGGGGCGGTGGTGCGAGGGGTTGAGTTCGACAAATTCCTGCACGCTCAAGTCGGCAAATTTGGCAGCGAGCGAGAGGTCAATCGATTGCTCTTTATCGATCGCAATGAAAAAGGGTTTGTTTGGAATCGTGGGCAGGGTGATGCCGAATTTTCCCGGTGAGGCCAGCACATTGCGTAGTGCGATCAATTTCGGGACGTAGTTGCGGGTCTCCTTGGGCATTTTCAGATCGAGGTAGCCCGTCGGCTTCTTGCGCCGCGCATTTTGCTTGCGTGCCCGCATGACCGCACCCTCGCCCCAGTTGTAGCTGGCCAACGCCAAGAACCAGTCGTTGTCTTGCAGTTCATAGAGCTTTTGCAGGTAGTCGAGTGCCGCCCGTGTGGATTCGATCACATCCCGGCGCTGGTCGGTCCACCAGTTCTGCTCCAGATCAAAGATGCGTCCGGTCGAAGGAATAAACTGCCACAGGCCAGCGGCCTTGGCCCGCGAGAGGGCCTGGGGGTTAAATGCGCTCTCCACAATCGGCAGCAGGGCTAACTCGGTGGGCATGTTGCGGGCCTCGAGTTCCTCAACGATGTGGAACAGGTATTTACCGCCGCGATCGAATACGCGTTGAAGGTACTCTGGGTTGCGGGCGATCCAGCGTTCGTGTTGGCCGACCAGTGGGGTGTCGAGCTCCGGCATCGCGAAGCCTGATTGAATGCGGTCGATCAGGTTGGCGAATCGGGGCGTCTCCAGAATCAGCGGTGCAGCCTGGGCTTTCGTTGCGTCGGCGGCAGGAGCCTGGGCGGAAGCACCTGGACGCGATGCACCGATAGGTGATGTTCGCGCAACGTCGCTCGGGGTATCGGGCCCGGACGCACTGGTGGAAGAGGGGGGCATCGGCACCGTGCTGGCACACCCCGAGATCACGACGATCGTGGCGGCATAAAGCGCACGGCGCGATTGCAAAAGCAGTCGCATGGAGCGGGATTATCCCCGAAACTGGTCTTTGCGCTCCCGCAGTGCCGCAAATTCCTTTGCGTCGGCGCACAGCAGAAATGGGTTGGTCTGACGCTCAAGGTCGATAGAGCTCGGCACGGTCATGATGCCTTGTGCCCGCATTGCCTTGACCTTTGTCAGCCGTGCCCGGATACCTGCATGTTCTGGAAATGCATGCTGGGCAAAGTTCAGATTCGACAGCGTGTACTCGTGCGCACAGTAAACTTGTGTTGTTCCGGGCAATACGGCCAGCCGTTGCAGTGAGTGCCACATCTGATCTGCAGTGCCCTCAAACAGTCGTCCACAGCCTCCCGCAAACAGGGTGTCACCGCAAAATAACGATGGGGCGCCCGATGCGTCGAGCGGGTCTTGTGTGAAATACGCCACATGGCCACGGGTGTGGCCGGGCACCGCCATGACACGCAGACGAATCTGCTGATCATCGATCATCACCTCGTCACCATCGGCCACATGAACGTGGGCGCCTGGGATGGGTTCATCGCGTGGCGCGATGACGCGTACGGGCTGATCGGGCGCTTTCGCATAGGCATAGGCGATGAGGTCGTCGATCCCCCCGGTGTGATCGGCATGGTGGTGGGTCACGAGAATCGTGGTGAGACGTAGACCCTTGCGCTCGAGCGCGGCAATCACCGGCCCCGCATCCCCCGGGTCTACCACGGCCACGGTCTTTCCCCCGTGGTTTTGGATCATCCAGATATAGTTGTCCTGAAATGCAGCGACCGCTTCCACCATTGCTAAACCCTTTCTCCGATTGGACGATCTGGCAACAGACGCCCCTCGGTCACCGGCTGGTTGCCGAGGAGCAGGCCTGGTTGGACACGACCCTTGCGGATGTGTTCGGAGTCCACGCCATGCAGATTGCTCCGCCGCCCTTGGACGCCCTGCGCTGCAATCGCATGCAGTGTCGGACCCGCGTGGTTTGGCCGCAGTCGCCCATGGTCGACGAGACCTCTCTCGCTCCGGAGGATACCCCCGATCTAAGCCGACCGTCTGAGATGGTCTCTGGCTTGCAGGATTTGCCGATACAGACCGAGAGCCTTGACCTTTTGGTCCTGGCCCATGCGCTTGAGGTGAGCGCTGATCCGCACCATCTACTCCGTGAGGCGCAGCGCGTTTTGCTGCCCGAGGGCCGTATTGTGATTCTTGGGTTTAATCCCTGGAGTGCCTGGCGTCTGCGCCGCGCCTCACGATCGGTCAATCGTTTTCCGCCCTCAGGGCATCATTGGATTTCGCTGCCCCGCGTGAAGGACTGGCTCAAACTTTTGAACTTTGATCTCGGCGCGGGAGGGGCAAGTGCCTGCGGTGCTTATTTTCCGCCCGTGGACTCGGAGCGCTGGCTCAAGCGACTGGGGTGGATGGATCCTGCTGGGCGCCGATGGTGGCCCATGGCTGGCGGTGTGTATTTCTTGATGGCGGTGAAACGTGTGCATCATATGCAGTTGATCGGTCCCGGATGGAAAGAGTCGCGTTCGGTTGTACGTGGCCGCACTGCAGTGACCTCATCCTCGGTGGGAATCACGGCTCCGCCCTCGCGTTCGCATCGGTCACAGGGTCCGGCCAATGGCTGAGCGCGACAATCCTTCGATGGTCATTATCCACACCGATGGCGCCTGCAAAGGCAATCCCGGCCCAGGTGGCTGGGGTGCGGTTTTGGAATACGGCGCATCAAAGCGTGAGATGTTTGGGGGTGAGCCGAACACGACCAACAATCGTATGGAGCTCACGGCCGTGATTGAGGCATTGCGCGCATTGACACGGCCATGCCAGGTCACGGTCGTCACCGATTCTCAGTATGTCCAAAAGGGCGTTCAAGAGTGGATGGCCGGCTGGAAGCGAAAACAATGGAAGACTGCTGCTGGCAAGCCAGTGGCGAATCAGGATCTTTGGCAACACCTGGATCAGGAACTCGCGCGCCATCAGGTCGGCTGGCAGTGGGTGCGCGGGCATCAGGGACATCCCGGAAATGAGCATGCGGACGCTCTGGCAAATCGAGGGGTTGAATCGATTACGCTAGCGGGTGGTTCCTCTCAGGATTGAAGGTCGTTCAATGGTGTTTTCTACTGTGAGTAAGCGCCGTCTTGTCACCGTAGCGCTGGTGGTGGCCGGCCTTGTGGCGGCCAGCGTCATTGGCGTGGTACTCAATCGGCAGCAACAGCCTGCACCCCGGCCCGCCGTTGGGCCTGTGGTGGTGGAGGCCGTGCGCGTGCAGGCGACCGACATCGAGGAGGCGGTCACGGCGGTGGGCACATTGCGAGCGGCTGAATCGGTGGTGCTGAAATCCGAACTCTCGGGCCGCATTGCGCGCATCTCATTCGCAGACGGTGCACGCGTTGAGCAGGGCGATGAACTAATCGTGCTCGACGCCAGTATTCCTCAGGCCCAGGTTCTGCAGGCGCGAGCTGAACGTGATCTTGCGGTCGCGAAATTAAAACGCACACAAGACTTGTTTGATAAAAAATTTCTTTCGGCGGCTGCTTTGGACGATGCCAAGGCGTCGGAGCAGATTGCGCAGGCCCGGCTTGCCCTTGCGCAGGCGACGCTCGACAAAATGACCTTGCGGGCTCCGTTCTCGGGCGTGGTCGGTATTCGCCAGGTCAGCGTCGGCGATTACATTAAAGAGGGCGTTGAGCTCGTCAACATTGAAGACACACGATCCATGAAGGTCGATTTTCGGGTGCCAGAGCTTATTTTTGGGCGGCTGCGCGTCGGACAAAACGTCAACCTTGCATCGGACGCGTTTCCTGGAGTCTTCTTTCCTGCCCGTGTCACGGCCATTGATGCAGCGGTGGATAAAGACGGCCGCTCATTGCTGCTGCGGGCTGAGCTCCGGGATGCCGGCAAGCGGCTCAAGCCAGGAATGTTCATGCGGGCCCGTCTCGTGTTGGAGACGCGTCAGCAGGCCTTGGCCGTTCCTGAAGAGGCATTGGTCACAGCCCAGGGAAGACTCTTTGTATTCAAGGTCGTTGAGGGTAAAGCCGTGAACACCCCCGTGCAGGTGGGGCTACGCACGCAGATCAACAACAAGGCGATGGTCGAGGTGCGTTCGGGTCTGGCCCTCGGCGATCAGGTGGTCACTGCCGGGCAGATCAAGATTCGGGGTAACAACGTACCCGTAAAAGTGGCCAATGCGGATCTCTGAGATTTGCATCCAGAGGCCGGTGTTTGCCACCGTCCTGTCGTTGGTCGTCGTGTTGATTGGTGCGGTGTCGTACACCCGGTTGTCGGTACGTGAGTATCCGCGCATTGATACGCCGGTGGTTACCGTGAGCACTGCTTACGTTGGCGCATCGGCCGAGGTTATCGAGACACAGGTTACCAAGCCGCTCGAGGACTCCCTCGCGGGCATTGATGCGGTGGACGTGATCACGTCGATTTCGCGCGCAGAGCAATCGCAGATCACCATCACATTTCGGCTCGAGAAAGATGCCGATGCTGCTGCGGCCGATGTGCGTGATCGGGTCTCACGGGTTCGGGCACGGCTGCCCAAAACGGTCGATGAGCCTGTCATTGCCAAGGTCGAGGCCGATGCCAACCCTATTTTGTGGCTCGCGTTTTCCAGCGCAACGCGATCGGCGCTCGATGTCAGCGATATCGCTAATCGCATCGTAAAACCACGTCTTCAGGTCTTGCCGGGAGCAGCGGATGTACGAATCAATGGCGAGCGTAAATATGCGATGCGGGTCTGGATTGACCGCGATCGACTGGCGGCCTATGGCCTGACGCCCGCCGATGTCGAGGCTGCCATTGGGCAGCAAAATATTGAACTTCCTGCCGGCCGGGTGGAGAGTCAGCAGCGTGAGTTCACGGTCACGGCCCGAACCGATCTCAATACCGAGCGGGAATTTGGCGACATCGTGGTCAAGCAGACCGCTGGTTATCCCGTGCGCATTCGCGATATCGGGCGGGTACAGCTTGATGCGGCAAGCGTACGTAGCAGTGTCCGGTTTAACGGTGAGAGTGCGGTAGCGCTGGGGGTGATTCGGCAGGCGACCGCCAACCCTCTAACGCTTGCCCAGGGTGTGCGCGCGTTGGTGCCAAGACTCAATGAAGAATTAAAGTCGGAAGGCGTGCAGGTCACCGTCAGCTATGACTCCACGGTGTTCATCGAGCGTTCCATCTCTGCGGTCTTCATGACCATCATCGAGGCCATTGTGCTGGTGGCGTTGGTGATCTTTTTCTTTCTTCGTTCGGTGCGGGCGGCCTTGATCCCACTGGTCACCATACCGGTCTCCTTGATCGGCGCCTTCACGATCATGTGGGTGGCCGGATTCTCGGTGAATACCTTGACGCTTCTGGCGCTGGTGCTGGCGATTGGCCTGGTCGTCGACGATGCGATTGTGGTGCTGGAGAACATTTATCGCCATATCGAGGAGGGTATGAAGCCCATTCAGGCGGCAGTGCAGGGCGCACGCGAGATCGGCTTCGCTGTGGTGGCCATGACCCTCACGCTTGCGGCGGTATATGCGCCTGTGGCCTTCACGACCGGCCGCGTGGGGCGGCTGTTTGTGGAATTCGCACTGACTCTGGCGGGCGCAGTCATCGTGTCAGGCTTTGTGGCGCTCACGCTCTCGCCCATGATGTGTTCTCGACTGCTTCGCCATGAAACCCGGCATGGGCCAATGTACGAGCGTATTGAGCGATTTCTGAATCGCCTGACCGACGGCTATCGATCGTCGTTGATCTGGTCGCTGGACCACGGCAGGTGGGTGGCATCCGTGTTTCTGGTGTTTGCGCTGGCCAGTGTTGGCCTCTTTGGTCTGATGAAGCAGGAGCTTTCGCCAATCGAAGATCGGGGCACGATATTTACGGCGATCAGCGGGCCCGACGGCGCATCGCTGGAGTACACCGAGTCCAATGCCCGGCGCATCGAAGATATTGCCCGTAGCGTGCCGGAGATCGACCGCATGTTCGTGGTGTCGGGTAGTCCCACGGTCGATCAGGCGGTGGCCTTTTTACGCACCGTGGATTGGTCAGACCGCGATCGCCGCACGCTTGAGATCATCAAAGAGATTCAGCCCAAGATGGCGGCGATTCCAGGGGTCTTAGCATTTCCGAACGCACCGCCTTCGTTGGGCCAGTCGGTGCGTGAGCGGCCGGTCGGATTCGTGGTGACCTCCTCGGATTCGTACGCCGAGATGGGCCGCACGGTGGGGCTTATCGTGGCCGATGCCGCGAAGAACCCCGGGTTTATTGGTGTGGACACAGACCTCCGATTAAACAAACCGGAGTTGTCGATCACCGTCAACCGCGAGCGTGCCGCGGACATGGGCGTTGCGATTGAGGCCATTGGGCGTGCCGTAGAGACGATGATGGGCGGCCGACAAGTGACCCGCTTTAAGCGGGAGGGCGATCAGTACGACGTGATTGTTCAGGTTGATGCAGCGTCACGCAACACACCCGATGACATCAACAAAATTTTTGTCCGCAATCGTGTGGGTCAGATGGTGCCGTTGTCAGCCTTGGTGACGGTCAAGGAGTCGATTGCGCCGCGGCAGCTAAATCATTTTGGCCAGCGCCGCTCCGTGACGATCACCGCAAACCTCGCGCCCGGGTACACCCAGGGCCAGGCCTTGGAATTTTTGCAGGCTGCTGCAGACCGCCACCTGACGGCTGGTTATGCCACCGATCTCTCCGGTTCCATGCGCGAGTTCGTGCGGGCATCGGGCAGCCTTGGGTTGACCTTTGCCCTGGCATTGTTGTTTATTTACTTGGTGCTGGCTGCCCAATTTGAGTCGTTCCGTTACCCGCTCATGATTATGCTTACGGTACCGTTATCGATCACGGGTGCTCTTTTGGCTCTTTTGCTCACGGGCGGTACGCTGAATGTGTACAGCCAGATAGGCCTGATCACATTGGTTGGGCTCATTACCAAGCATGGCATCTTGATCGTTGAATTTACGCATCAGCTGCGCTCCCAGGGCCGGGCCTTGCGTGATTCTGTGGTGGATGCTGCGGTCTTGCGGCTTCGGCCGATTCTGATGACCACGGGTGCGATGGTGTTGGGCGCAGTCCCCCTGGCCCTGGCCCGTGGCGCCGGTGCCGAGAGCCGCGCCCAGATCGGGTGGGTTATTGTGGGTGGCATGACGCTTGGCACGGTGTTGACCTTGTTTGTATTGCCCTCGGTCATTGTCTGGTTTGAACGGTTACGAAAGAAGGAATCCCATGCGATTGGTCATGCTTGACACAGAGACCACCGGATTGCGGGTGGAAGAAGGTCATCGATTGATTGAGATTGGCTGCATTGAGTGCATTGATCGGCGGGTGACCGAGCGTGTATTTCACACCTACTTGAATCCTGAGCGTGAGGTCGACGAGGGGGCAACCCAGGTCCACGGACTCACGCTTGATCAGCTGCGCGACAAGCCACGATTTGAAGCGGTCGTGGATGCGTTTCTTGAGTTTGTTCGCGATGCCCACCTGGTGATCCACAACGCCGAGTTCGATCGCGGCTTTTTGAACAGTGAGTTAAAGCGACTGGGCCGGACTCCATTGGAGTCGCATGTGTCCAGCATTATTGACTCACTGGCCCAGGCCCGGGAGCGTCACCCCGGCCAACGCAACTCACTGGATGCGTTGTGCCAGAGGTATTCGATATCCAACGATCACCGCGTCTTGCACGGGGCCCTCTTAGACGCCCGGCTATTGGCCGATGTCTACATGGCGATGACCCGCGGCCAGGAGTCGCTTGCCATGGCCGCCGATGACGACCTCGAGGCGGACCCCTCATTTGCGATTGATCCCACCATGATTGTGGTGCGTCGGGCATCCGATCAGGAGCGTGCGGCCCACGAGGCGATTCTTCAAGAAATTGATAAAGTGAGCGGTGGCCAGACCGTCTGGCGACAACAACACTCAAATGCCTGATTTCTCTTCGATTCCGGAGCTTCTCAAACATGCCCGTACCGAGCGCGGCATGAATCTGGATCTTTTGGCTAAAAAAACCGGTGTCGCGAAAAATCATTTGATCGACATTGAGGCAGGCAGTGGCCGCGCCTTTCACTCACTGGCGTATTGCCGTAAAGCGATCGACATGGTGGCCCGAGAGTTTGGTCTGGAGCAGCAGGTGGCGGCTGCCTGGCGAGAAGAAGACTGGATCACACCGGAGGTGCCGAATCCTCGCCTGGCCAGCCTAGAGGCCTCGCCGCCGGCCCTCTTGCCCAGCCTTGGTGCGGACTTCAACAGTCAGGCCCGCCGTTGGGCTGCCCCCCTCGCGGGACTGGTCGGGCTCGCTGTGGTCGCCTGGCTGGCCATGGGTCGGATTGACGCGGAGCCCGAGGCCACTGGGGTGCAGGCCCCAGGTGCCCCCGTGGTGACGGTGGCGTCCAAGGCGCCCGAGCCGCCGGCCCAGCTGAGCCTGCGGCAGCAAGTCGAGTCGGCCATGTTGGAATGGGCCCGGCTCTGGCAGGCCCGGCAGCCCGAGCCGTATTCGGCGTTTTACGACCCTTCCTTTCCCGGTCTTGAGCGCCATCTGGGAATACGGCGCAATCGTATGGCGCAGGCGTCCTTCATTGCGGTCGAGGTCTCGGATCAGCAGATTCAGGAGACCGGACCGGGTGAGATCACCGTTCGGTTTCGTCAGGTCTACCGTTCCGACAGTTACCAGAGCGATGACCGCAAGGAGATGGTCTGGAGGGCCACGGGCCAGGGCCCCAAAATTACCGCTGAACGCCTAGTAAACTAGCGCCCATGAAAAATCGTTGGCTATGCCATGCCCTTGTGGCAGTCTGTGTTTCGGGTGTCGTTTCCGCGGTTGCTGCGGAGCCCCCTTCGGAGTTGCTTCGTGACCGCCAACGGGCGGCTGAAGCCATCAAAGATAAAAATCCGCAACGCGCCCTCAAACTGATTGAGCCCTGGGTCAAAAAGCGACCCGACGATATCGAGCTGGCCAACGACTATGCGCTCGCGCTCGCGCAGGTGGGCCGTTTGGATCAGGCCCGCGAGGTCCTGGAAGATGCATTAAGCAAGAATCGTGAGACTGGCGTGGCCTTTCAAAATCTGCGCGAGATTTTGAGTCAGCAGGCTGCAATTTCATACGCCAAGGCCATGGGCCGTAAGCCGCCGACCAGTCAGGTGGCGTTGAAGGGTGCTGCACCAGGCGTGAAAGAGCCCCCTGTGGTGGTGGCCCAGGTGGAGCCGCGTCCAGGCGCTACCGTAGAGCCTCCCGTTGCGCCGCGTGTCTCTGCTGCTGCCAATGCCAAGGGTGAACCGAAGTCCGAACCAAAGGCCGCGCGGGGCTCGGATGAAAAGGGCGCCAAAGCTGAGAAGGCCGACCGTACCGCAGATGCCGGCACTGACGACAAAGCACTCTCGGCGGCATTGCGGGCCTGGGCCGATGCTTGGTCTGATAAAGACTTCAAACGCTATGTGTCGGCCTATTCCGAAAAATTTCAGCCTCAGCAGTTCCCATCCCGCGAGGCCTGGGCCGCACATCGTAAGCCGCGGGTCACACGCCCCGGTACGATCGTGGTCAAGGTGAGCGACATCCGGGTCAAGGCCTTGTCGGCGGACCGCGCCGAGGTTACATTTCGCCAACGTTACGAGGCGGGAGCCACGAAATTGAATTCGGTGAAAACCACGGTATGGATCAAAGAGTCCGACGGCTGGAAAATTCTGCGCGAGGAAGGCCGCTGATGCGAGCGTGGACCTGGCTCCGCGCATGTCTTTGCATCGCTCTCGCGGTGCCCCTGATCTCCACCGCAGCCGACACGGAGTTGCGTCGCGCTGCCGAGGCGCTGATCTCTGGCCAGATGGAAAATTCATCGTCGATGGCCAGCACTGCCCTTAAAAGTGAGCCCCGTTCTAGGCTTGCGCATTGGCTGCAGGCCCAGTCGTTGATTGCGCTGGCAGGCAAGCCCGTGCAGCTTAACGGCGAAGATCGTGATCTTCTCGAAGAGGCCCGCGTCCGGCTTGAAGTTACGCCCTCGGGCCGGCTGCCGCGCAACCTGGTGGTGATGCCGAAATCCGCCGACAAAAAAGTGCCGATCCTGCTGGCCGATGCCAGTCGATCGCGTATCTATGTGTTCACCAGTCATCAGGGCAAACCGGTGTTGGTCGACGAGTTCTACACAACGATCGGACTGCTGGGCGCAGACAAGTCCAAAGAGGGTGATCAGAAGACTCCGCTTGGTGTTTACCGTGTCCAGTTTGAGATTCGAGATCCTCGAAAAGATGGTTTTCTCGGCAAGTTCGCCATGACACTCGATTATCCTAATGCCTTCGATAGCCACAGCGGCCGCACAGGAAGTGGCATCTGGATCCACGGCGTTCCTGCAAACCTTCATGTCCGGCCTCCACAGGCGTCTGACGGATGTCTCGCGGTCTCCAACAAAGATCTTCAGAAGCTTCGGCACTATGTGCGCTACAACGAGACGCAGATCGTGGTGGTCCCACGAGTTGATTGGATCACGCCCGAGGAGTGGTCGGCCAATGCAGCAAAGGCGGCCAGTGAATTCGCCTCGGTTGCGCCCATGAATAAGATTGGCGGCATCTTTTTTGTGGAGGACCGCTGGCCGGTTGTGGTCAGCGTGCTCGCTGGCCATCAGGTGGAACGTCGGGCCTATTTTCAGCGTGCGCCCAATGGCAGTCTGCGACGGCTCCTCGAGGAGAAACTCTCATAAGTGCCGTGGACAGTGCATCGTTACGCGTTGTGCGTAAGGGTTGCAGTTATTTTATTTCGAAGGCGGATGTGCTGCGTGTGCACTCCTGCGGTGAAAGTGTGGGTCTGGGTGAAGGGGTCGGGCTTGCCTCGCTTGAGGGCCTTCCAGCCCTTGTGGTCGAGCCTGAGCGCATGCTCTCACCCGCCACAGTTGCTCAACACGCTGACGCACCGGCGTTGGCGTTGATCGTCGCGCAGTCGGGCCCCCTGATGGTCGCCATTGCTGCCGACGCTGTGTCTTTTGTTTCGGCGGCAGATGCATCATCGCCTTCGCTCCGTCGTGAGCAGATTCAAGCCTTCATGGCCGCTTCATTATGAAAAAAATAATTTTCTTTCTCTCTCTTGCCGTGATTGCCGGTGCCGCATCCATGACGCCATTGGCGGCGCATTGGAATGTGTTCTCGCTCGGCACTCAGGCATCTGACGGCCACGCCTTGGGCTGGGTGATCGAAGCCTGGCGTGCAGTGGTGGACGGCCTAGCAAACGGCCAGGTCTTGTCGGCGGCGACGGCATCGGAGTGGCGTAGCCACGGTGTAGGCATCGACCAGGCGTTGGCTGCGGTGGCAGTCGTCTGTGTTGTGCTTGGCTGGATTGCTGCCCTCGGCGGCCGTGCGTCGTCCAAGAGCACGGCGCCAGTGAACACACCCGATTGGCGTGAGGTGGCGGTGGGGCTCTCTCAGGCCCAGCATGGGCTCACCAACGTGTTGCTCGATCCGCGCTCGCAGCCGGTAGCGGAGCCGTTGGCTGACATTGCGCGGCAGTTGGACCAGATCAGTGAAACACTCTCGTCTGCCGAGCACGGCTCGATGCCGTCGAACGAACGGGTGCAGTAATGAATTCCGATATGGAAAAAACGCTCGATGAAATCCTATCGGGCGTGGAAGCACTGTTAGAGCAGGCGCCTCAGCAGCGCCTTGACGCCGCGCGATACCCACGCGCTGAGCAGGCTGACGTGAAGGAACCGCAGGCATTAGCCCCACAGATGCAGGCGACGGCGCGCGTGTTGCTTGCCGTACTGGAATCCGATAAAAGCCAAGCCGCGCACGCTGCAGCACGGCGCTGGTTGATCGAAGATCTTGCATCGGAAACGGTTGCGCTCGGTGATGTTGGCGGCGATCGGTTTGCAGAGCTCCGCGTCTCGGCCTGGACGATGCCTACGTTTGCGGCGTTGGAGCAGGCCGGCGCTGTGTTGTTGGAGAGCGATGCATGGGCCCTGGCGTGGCGATGGCCAAACCAGGACCGATCGGCCCTTAAACAATGCCTTGGCCGGTTGCGTGC
>JBDLRC010000074.1:0-3506 GCA_039800265.1 Pseudomonadota bacterium | reverse complement strand
GTCACCGCGTCGATCCTGACGGGCACGCACCGAACCCTCGACCACCGGATTCACAATTTCAAGGTGGGATGGGTTAAATGCCAGCGAAAGGTGTACCGGACCACCCGGAGTCGAGATGTCGCTCGAGAACCCTTGGTGGTATTTCACATCGCCTGCGGGCAGGTCATCGGCATGATGGCCTTCAAATTCTGAGAACAGGTCTTTGGGAACCTTACCCAACGTATTGACCAACACGTTCAGGCGGCCACGGTGGGCCATGCCAATCACAATTTCTTGAGCGCCCAATTCGCCGCAGCGCTGGACGATCTCGTCCATGGATGCAATAAAGGCCTCACCACCCTCCAGCGAGAAACGCTTTTGGCCCACATATTTGGTGTGCAAGAATCGCTCAAGCCCCTCGGCCGCCGTAAGTTTCGAGAGAATGCGTTTCTTTTTTTCCGGCGCAAACTGGGGTGTGGAGCGGATCGATTCAAGCCGTTGCTGGAACCATCGCTTCTCGGCGGGATCGGAGATATACATGTACTCGGCACCCAGCGTGCCGCAGTACGTCTCACGCAGTCCGCGAATGATCTCGCGCAGGCTCATCTGCTCCTGCCCGAAATACAGGTTGTCGGCTCGGAAGGTCGTGTCGAGGTCCGATTCCGTCAGGTCGTAAAAACCTGGTTCGAGCTCTGGAATTGCAGGGCGCTCCTGCCGCTTTAACGGGTCAAGGTCTGCCCACTTGGTGCCCAGGAATCGATAGGCGGCAATGATCGACTGGACATGGACCTGTTTTCGCGCGATCGACAGATCACGCTCTGCGACACGGGGCAAAAAGGCATTGGCCTTGGCGCGCTGTGCAAATGACTCGACGATCGGCGCGTGGGCCACATCACGACTGGCCTCAGAGCCGTCGGTTGCTGGAAGTATTTGTAACTGATCGAAATAATGGCGCCACTTGTCGGGCACCGAGCCGGGATTGTCGAGATAGGCCTCGTAGAGTTCCTCGACGTAAGGCGCGTTTGCGCCAAAGAGATACGAATTGAGCTGAAAGCTCTTCATCATGATGCGTCACCCTTCTAGGCCTTTGGCCTGAACCGATGCAGGTTACCCTTCCGCGCTCCGGCTTAACCGGTTAACGGATTGCTCAAATCAGATTCACCTTCAGCGATATCCGATTTGCGCCAAGGTTACCACTGCTCCTCCGATAAAAAAAGGGGGTCTTCGTGCCCCCTCTGAACCATTACCGCTGTGCTACGGGCTTTACCGTCCTTGTTGTTGCCCCCACATACAGCTGGCGTGGGCGCCCGATCTTGTACTCTGGATCTGTGATCATTTCCTTCCACTGGCTGATCCATCCAATGGTGCGGGCCAGGGCAAATATGCAGGTAAATGCATCTGTAGGGATGCCCAGTGCCCGCTGCACGATGCCTGAATAGAAATCCACGTTGGGATAAAGCTTGCGCGAAACGAAGTAATCGTCTTCCAGCGCGATCTTCTCCAACGCCATGGCCAGCTTGAAGATCGGGTCGTTCTCAAGGCCAAGTTCCCCCAACACCTCGCGGCAGGTCTCCTGCATCAGCTTGGCCCGTGGATCGAAGTTCTTATAAACACGGTGGCCAAAGCCCATCAGGCGCACGCCTGAGTTCTTGTCTTTGACCTTTTCCATAAACTCGCCCACCTTGCCCACACCACCATTGGCATTGAGCTGCTCGAGCATCGTCAGGCAGGCCTCGTTGGCGCCGCCATGGGCCGGCCCCCACAAGCAGGCAATACCAGCAGCAATCGCGGCAAACGGGCTGGTGCCCGACGACCCGCAGAGCCGCACGGTGGACGTCGAGGCATTCTGTTCATGGTCGGCATGCAGAATGAAAATCCGATCCATCGCGCGCACCAGAACATCATTCAGTTTGTAAGGCTCGCACGGTGTTGCAAACATCATGCGCATGAAGTTGCCGGTGTAGCCCAAATCATTTTGCGGATAAATGATCGGCTGACCAATGCTGTACTTGTAAGAGAGTGCGACCAGCGTCGGTATCTTGGCAATCAGACGGATGGCGGAGATGTCTTGCTGCTCTGCCGAGTTGATGTCCATGCTGTCGGGATAAAACGCCGACATGGCGCCGATCATTCCCGTCAGAATCGCCATCGGGTGGGCATCGCGACGGAAGCCGCGCAGGAAGAACTGCATCTGCTCATGGACCATCGTGTGATGCATGACCAGCTCTTCAAACTCTGCTTTTTGCGCGGCGTTGGGCAGTTCACCGTAGTACAGCAGGTAGCAGACCTCTAAAAAGTCGCAATTTACGGCGAGGTCCTGAATCGGATAGCCGCGATAGAGCAGCTCGCCCTTGTCGCCATCGATGTAGGTGATCGTGGACTGGCACGATGCGGTGGAGAGAAATCCCGAGTCATAGGTGAACTTGCCGGTCGCACCGTAGAGCTTACGAATGTCAACCACATCCGGGCCAACCGTTCCTTTCAGGATGGGAAAATCCACCGATGGGGTGCCATCGGTAAACGATAGCGTGGCTTTATGGTCAGTCGACATGGGCATTTCCTTTCAAACAAACACTAAGAGGATTGGGCGCGGATCTTCTCCAGCACCGACCGTACATCCGGACGGTCCAGCTCACCCATCGGTGACGCGTTGCCGACCAAAAGATCCAAAAGCTCGTTGTCCGAGAGCTCGAGCAAGCGAGCCAGGCCATCGTGATCTTCTCCCGACAGCCGCCCTTCCCAGACGGCGAAAAAACGCTCAAGCAGTAAATCGTTTTCCAGCATTCCGCGCCGAGCACGCCAACGCAGCCTGCGCGCCACCTCGGGCGGCACGGCGGCTGATAACGCAGTCGAGGGTGACGCCGATGTCACACCGTTCTCCGCACCATCAGCTCTTTGATTTTTCCAATGGCCTTGGTGGGGTTTAACCCCTTGGGGCAGACATCCACGCAGTTCATGATGGTGTGACAACGGAACAGCCTGTAAGGGTCTTCCAGATTGTCGAGCCGCTCGCTGGTGGCCTGGTCACGCGAATCCGCAATAAACCGATAAGCCTGAAGCAAACCAGCGGGTCCAACAAACTTGTCCGGGTTCCACCAGAACGATGGGCAACTTGTCGAGCAGCAGGCACACAAAATGCACTCGTACAGGCCATCCAACTCCTCCCGCTCCTCAGGCGACTGAAGGCGCTCTTTCTCAGGCGGCGGCGTGTCGTTGATGAGGAAGGGTTTGATCGAGTGATACTGCTTGAAGAACTGCGTCATGTCCACAATCAAATCACGCACCACGGGGAGGCCCGGCAGCGGGCGCAACACGATGGGCTCTTTCAAGTCGCGCAGATTGGTGGTGCACGCAAGGCCATTCTTGCCGTTGATGTTCATGGCATCGGAGCCGCAGACCCCTTCACGGCAGGAGCGACGAAACGACAATGAATCATCAAAATCGCTCTTGATACGCATCAGCGCATCAAGCAGCATTTTGTCAGTCTCTTTAAGCTCGACCGTAAGGTCCTGCATGTACGGCTTCGC
>JBDLRC010000073.1:0-6050 GCA_039800265.1 Pseudomonadota bacterium | reverse complement strand
TGCCAGATGGTCCACGCGGGAGATCATGCACAAAGTGAAACTCTTTCGGCGTTTTGTATTTGCCCAGCTTATCCAGACAAAAGCTTCGTATTTGATCGAGCGAACACTCTTTGCCTTCCTTAAGCACCAAACAGGCCAAAATCTCCTGACCATAGTTCGGATCCGGAACGCCCACGCAAGCAGCATCCAGCACTGCGGGGTGCTGCAGCAGCACCTCGTCGATTTCTCTCGGGGCGATATTTTCCCCACCCTTGATGATCAGCTCTTTAAGTCGGCCCGTCACAAAATAAAATCCATCGGCATCGCGCATCCCTAAGTCGCCCGTGCGCAGCCAGCCCTCAGCATCGAATGCTTTCTCGGTTTCCTGGGGGGACTTGTAATACCCGCGCATCACATTGGGGCCGGACAGGCAGATCTCACCCACCTCACCGCTTCCGAGCGGCCGTCCCTCGGTGTCAATGATCTTGGCCTGCACACCGCAGGGCAGCCCCGGGCTGCCATAGCGGCGGCGATCATCGTGGGGATTGCAGAACACCACCGATGCCGACTCGGTCATGCCCATGGCCTCGATCACCGAAATACCAAAGCGTTCTTCAAACGCACGATGCTGCTCGGGCGGCAGCGGTGCAGACGCAGAGCGGCCAAACCGCACATGCTTTAAGGCCTCGGCCGCAGGCGCACCCTCTTCGCCCGATGCATTCAGCAAGTAGGCAATGATGGTGGGCACCATGTTGATCCAGGTGCACCGGTACTTCAGTACCGCGGGCCACCACTGCGACACCGAAAACTTCTGGGCGCAGACAATGCTGCCGCCGGAGTAAAACGGGGTAATGGTCGCGATGGACTGTCCGTTGATATGATAGATGGGCAAGGAGCTCAACACCCGATCATCGGGGCTCAGCGTGTGCCATGCGCTGACCGATGCCGCTGCATGCAGCAGGTTTTCATGTGTCAAGCGCACACCTTTGGGTGTGCCGGTCGTGCCCGAGGTGTACATCAACAGCGCCGGATCTTGGGCACCAAGCGGTGCGCACTGAGACAGCAGTGCCGCACTCTCTGACACCGAGAACAAGGATTGTCCGGGCAGGGTCTTGGCATCGGTATCAATCTCCAGCCCATGAAACGAACGTTTGGTTTGAGTGCACGCCTGCTCAAATGCGGCACGCTGGCCCTGGCCGAAAAACACCGCCTCGCAATCGCTGTGGTCCAGTACCCACGCAAGTTGATCACGCGACGACAACAAATTAAACGGCGTCACCACATAGCCTGCCGCCATCACCGACAAAAAGAGTCGCGACGTCTGCAGTCCGTTTTGCACATAAAGTCCAATGTGGGCGCCTGGCCGAATGCCCCGATCCTGCAGCGCCATCACCAGCTGAGCCGTCTGCTGAAGCAGCTCCCCATACGTGATCTGAAGATCCGTCTCCGGCGACAGCAGCAGCGGCTTCTCGGGCTGCTGACGGGCCCAATGCAGCATCACATCGCGAAGCGTTGTCATGGGGTGACACCTGCTTTTTCAAAATAATCGCCCAGCAGTTCTTCGACCGAAGGGATGCGCTCAGGAATCGGCCGCGCGATACGCGTCACGTTCATGTACTGCCGGTAATTCATATTCTCGGCAAAATTATTGCCACCCCAGGTGCCGCAGCCCATCGATAACGAGAATGGCAGGCCATTGTCAAAGCTTCCTCCGGTCGCAATGGCGTGCGCCTGGTTCACAATCACCCGACTCACCGGAACCTCCTCGGCAAGCCGACGGGCGCGGGACTCCATCACGACTCCGGATGCGGCAGTGTGCAGCCCCACCGAGTGGCCGGCGCCCTGGTAGGCATAGATGCGTTTGACCATATCCAGGGCCTGATCAAAATCAGCCACCTGCCAAATGGACAACACAGGACTTAATTTCTCGCCGGAAAAGGGATGCTCAGGCCCGGCCGAAACAGGGCGCACCATCAGAAACCGTGCGTTGGCCGCCCCGGGGGTCTGAAGACCCGCCTGCCGGGCAATGGTCGGTGCAGATTGCGCCGTCGCCGCGGAGCCGAGTTTGCCATTGGGAAACATGAATGCCTGCAGTCGTGCTTGATCGTCTTCGGTTAACAACACACCGCCTTGCGCCTCAAGGGCACCCATCATGGCGTTGTAAGCCGACGAAAGAATGACCAGCCCATTCTCACTCGAACAACTGGTGGCGTTATCGAAGATCTTGGATCGCGCAATTTTGGCGGCAGCGGCACCACAGTCCGCATGCTCGTCAATGATCACTGCCGCATTGCCAAGACCAACACCAAACGCCGGCGTTCCACAGGTATAGGCGGCACGGATATTGGACTGTGAGCCCGTGGCGACCACCAAGTCGGCACGCCGCATGAGCTCATGGGTGGCCTCTTTAGAGATAGGAGTCGGCAGCATCTGAACCAGATCGCGTGGAGCATCCACCGCATCGAGCTGCGCGTGGACGAATTCCAGCAGCTTGGCACAAGTCGAGGCCCCCCTGGGGGAAGGCGCCAAAATGATGGCATTACGGCATTTCAGCGCATTCAAAATCTTATTGATAGGCGTTGCGCCGGGGTTGGTAGAAGGCGTGATCGCTGCAACCACGCCCACCGGACGCGCGATTTCGGTAATACCCTTCTCCCGATCCTCTCGCAGGACACCAACCGAGACCGCGCCTTTCAAGTCGCGTACAAGCCCTAGGGTCTTACGAAAGTTTTTATTGAACTTGTCGTCGGCGTTGCCAAGACCTGAATCTTTGACTGCCAATTCAGCGAGCAAGCGATTGCGCCCAGGCTCAAGAATCGACCACGCTACCGAGGAGATCATCAGATCCACCTGCTCTTGGTTCCATACGGAAATACGTGACTGAGCCTTGCGTGCACGTTCGACCAACTCTTGCACGCTCGAAGCCACCTGATGGGGTACCGCCGACTGCACTGACATAACTGCTCCTTCTGACATCATTGACTTACTGAAGAGGTTTTTCGCTTCGCATAGGTTGAGCGGATCGCAGGGTAAAACACCCCAATGGCCGCAACGACCAAAATTATGAGACTGATGGGGCGCGTAAAGAACACCGTCCAATCATTATTGAAACTGACCATAGTGGTCATAAAGTTATCTTCAGCCAAGGGCCCAAGAATTGTTCCGAGCACCAAGGGAGCGATCGGAAACTTGAAACGCTCAAACAAGAATCCGATCAAGCCAAACGCGGCGATCACGTACAAGTCGGATGTGTTGTTGCGCGCAGCGAATGCACCCACAAAACAAAACATCACCACGAAGGCCGAAACTACCGCCTCGGGCGCATCTAACACCTTGGTGAGCGGCTTGATGGCGAAGTAGCCCAAAATGCACATGCCCACCACCGCCACAAACACTGCAGCAAAGACCGTATAGATCAAGGCCGAACTGCTGGCAAACACCTGAGGCCCTGGCTGGATACCATGCAGCAAGAATGCCGCTAGGATAATCGCGGTGGCCCCGCTTCCCGGGATACCCATGGTCAGAAGCGGCACCAAGGCGCCACCCACCGATGCGGTGGCCGCCGATTTGGCTGCAATCACGCCCTCGGGTGCGCCTTTGCCAAGCTGATTGCCGTTTTTACCGTATTGACGCTCCATGCCATAGGCCACAAACGACGAAACCGTTGCGCCCGCACCTGGCACCAGGCCCACGACCACACCGGTCGCGGTCCCACGCACGAAACTGCCACGCATGCCCAGCATTTCACTTAGCCTCGGAAAGGCGGTTACAAAGCGTCGCTTTTTCATTTCGGGGTCTACTTCACCCTCGCTGGGATACCCTTCCGAGAGGCGCGTCAACACCTCACCCAATCCGTAGGCTCCCACCATCACCAACAAGAATTCAAGACCATCCTGCAGAAAGGGCTGACCAAAGGTGAGCCGCTCCTGGCCATACATCGAATCGACGCCCACGGTCGCAATCAAGAGGCCCATGCACAGACTGATAAGTGCATTCACCATCGATTTGCCGCCAAGCGACACGACACTGGAGAGCCCAAACACAATCACCGCAAAAAATTCAGGGCTTGAAAATTTCAACGCAATGTCGGCCACCGGCTTTGCCATGGCCACCATCAAGATGGCCGAGACGATGCCGCCTACAAACGCAGCAATCAGCGAATATCCAAGGGCTTTGGCCGCAAGGCCCTGCCGCGTCATTTCATAACCATCCCAGATGAGCGGCACATCCATGGGCTCGCCAGGAATACGAAACAAGATGGCCGTGATGGCGCCGCCGTACGTTCCCGAGACGTACATGGCCGTCAGCAGAATCAACGCGGGCCCGACCCCCATCTGGTATGTAAACGGTAGTGCAAGCACCACACCCATCACCAATGTCAGTCCCGGCAACACCGCCACCAGCATGCCCAACACCAAGCCAATCACCATCACCAGAAAATTCAGGGGCGTCAGTACAGTAAGCAGGCCTTGGCCAAGGTTCAGAAGAATGTCCATGGCTAACGCACTCCCATCCACTGCATCAGCAGTAACGACAGCGCCTTAAATGGGCCCTGCCCCAAAGGCAGCGAGATGTACGCCACCTTCATGAAAATGAAGAAGAAACCGAAACTGCCGATCAGGCTCACCACCGGATTCCAAAGCACATGCCGAAAGCCGCCAATGGCCGCAAACAGCGAGAGGAACACTGCGCTGCTCACAAAAAAGCCGATGGCATCAATCCCGATGGCGTACAGTGCAATCAATGCGACACCACCCAACAATTTACCCATCTGCAGTGGATTGGGGGGTTCCTCGCCTTGCTGCACCGAGGTTGCCATCAGCGTGCTCACTGATCCGACTTCGTCGCCGCGCTCCGCCGCCTGCTCCTGCCGCTCAATGAACCCACTGAATTGGTCTTTCGCGCCCGCGAGGCGTTTTAAAGCCTCATACACACACAAGAGCGCCATAAAAGACAGAATCAGTCGAGGCCAGAACGCCGGCCCCAGCTGACCGTCGGCCGCACCGGCCGTGATGCCCGAGAGCGACCACAAACAGAACAACGAGAATCCGAACAGCAGCACATACGGTGCTGCGCGCTGAAGCTTCGCCATGAGACTCCCAGGCACAAGAAGAAATGGAAAGCGGCCGCAGCCCGCATGGCTGCGGCGCTACGACCAGAGCGATTACGCCTTATTGGATTCGATCGCTTTCAGTTCACGCTGCAAGAATGCAGCCGAATCTTTCTGCGGAATAAAGCTGTCGGCGAAGGCGAGTTCATCAGCAAGGTAGCCTTTAAACTCTTTGGATTGCGCAGCTTTTTCGATCGCAGCGGCGAGCACCTTCACCTGGCCAGCATCGGTACCTGCACGCATCACGATGGCGCGGAACTGGCTGATGTTGATGCCAAAGCCAAAGTTCTTGACCAAGGGAATGTCTTTGTATCCTGGTGCGGGAGCATCGGCGAAAAATGCCACCGGTCGCATCTGATTGGATTTCAAGAACGACCCCACATCGCCGGCTTGCTCCAGCAACAGGTCGGCATGGCCGCCAAGAATCGAAGCGTAGCGCTCGCCCGGTTTCGCGAAGGGCACCAGACGCAGCTTATGGCCCTTGGCAATCATCTGCTTGACCATGATTTCATCGGCACTGCCAAAACCAAGAATCGCGACCTTCAATTCGTTGGTCTTGGAATCGTTCAGTACATCCTGAAATGTCTTCCATTTGGCATCGGACTTCACAAAAATACCTGTGGGCTGACGAATCATGATGCCCAGCGGCACGATCTCGTCCAGCTTCCAACGCGCACCACCACCCGAGGCCAGCGTGGCCAACGTATCGCCGATCAGGATGCCGATGGAATAGCCATCCGCAGGGGCCGACAACAGCTTGGTCATTCCGGTGTTACCGGTCGCACCGGCCACGTTCACCACCGGAAACGACGACTTGAGATCGTCTTCGAGCATCTTACCTACCTTGCGGGCGAGCTGGTCTGCACCGCCGCCAGCACCCCAGGGCACCACGAACTCCACCGGACGGCTGGGGTACTTGCCTTGGGCGAACACGCTGCGGGGGGAAACCACACCGGCAGCG
>JBDLRC010000072.1:0-3470 GCA_039800265.1 Pseudomonadota bacterium | reverse complement strand
AATGGTGGTGACTCTCAAGACCTGCTGAGCAGAAACACTGCCCACGCAGGCAAATGCAAATACGGCGGCCGCAGCCTTCATCCAATGACGACGCATGATGCTTTCCTTATGGAGATGAGACCCGCACGGGGTACGGTAGACACCCTGTGCATGCACGTGGGCGAAATGCCATGGTACAAGGTTCTTTGCACCAAATCACGGATCCAAGCCAGGGTAGACCAACGCGACATCCACGCCCCCAGGCCAGACGCCACTTCACCAGCAGGCACTAGGCTTTCGGCTGGGCGGGTGTTTTACACAGACTGGCAATCCTGAACGTGCCCATCAGACCTGAGTGCTGATGTTCGGATACGTGGCAATGAATCATCCAGTCGCCCGGGCTCTCAGCGACAAACGCGATCTCTTGGGTCTTAAATGGCCAAAGCAAGGTGGAGTCTTTGAACGGGCCCCACTGTCCATTGGGCAGCCGCTCGCGCAGGACCACCCCATGAAAATGCATCGGATGAAACCAGGCGGTTTTGTTGTCGATCAGGCAACGCACGGTACAGCCCTGCTCCCACACAAACAAAGGATCAGGGTTCTTGCCATGAGAATCCATATGCGAGCCGTGATCATTCCCCTTACCGTTCATCAGCCAGATGGCCTCACGCGTCGCTTTGTTCGACAATGCCCCGCCCTCGAGTACCATCTTCGCCGATTCGGCCCCTGCCAACACCGGCTCGAATAATGCATTGGGCGGCAGGCCTGGGAATGGCTTTCGTAACGCCTGCGGCGAACGGCTGGAGTACTTGATCACGCCAATCTTGTTGCGCATGGCAGGAAAGAACTCGTCTTCTACCTCAAACGTCGCATTCGGCGCGGCCGTGCAATCCAAAATGACGTCGATCCGATTGCCCGGCGAAAACAGAATCGATTCGGTCAACGGATACGGTGTGCAGGGGTGTCCGTCGTGGGCCACGACCAGCGGCTGATGGCCGTGAAACTTGAGTCGAAAAATTCGTGCGCTCGCTGAGTTCAACAAACGCAGCCGGACCCGACTACCCGCACGCACATCCAATGTTGCGGGTCCGCGCTGGCCGTTGACCAGCACCACGTTGCCCAGACGACCCGCATGGGAAGCATCGTGCAGGCTCTTGAAATTTGGAGCGATGGATGCCTCCCTGGTCAACATGACATCGGAAATCGACCACATCACATCGTTGTCAACATCAGGAGGCTCACGCTCCTCCACCACAATCGTGCCAAAAAGACCTCGCCCAATCTGCTCGTAGGTCGCCACGTGGGGGTGGTACCAGAAGGTTCCCGCATCAGGAAGTGCGAATTCGTATTGAAACTCCTCGCCTGGTTTGACAGGTGCCTGCGTAATACCGGGCACACCATCCATGTTGTTCGGCAGACGAATGCCATGCCAATGCAGGGTAGAGAGCATGGGAAGCCGATTGCGGAAACGAACCCGTATGGTGTCACCCTGCACCGCCCGCAACATAGGCCCGGGAATCATGTTATTGAAGGCCCAGACGTCGGTGCTGGGATAATCCGGCCCCAGCAGCTCCAGCCGGCTGGGCTGAGCGATCACCGTGTGGTCTCGAACCCTCAGCGGCCGCGCCGACCACGCCAATGGTGCAATGCCACCCGCCAATACTGCGGAAACTACCCCTGTCTTGAGTACCTGTCGCCGGTCCATACTGTGAATCTTTAAGGAGAGCCCCAAAAAATGCAACTTATTACCCGACGACCGCTGCTGTTACAACTGGCGGCGGTCTTGCTCCTCGGGCTGCCATTCCAGGCGCATGCCCACAGCTGCCCCCTGGAAATGTACAAAATTGACCAGGCGCTTTCCAAGAATCCCAAGCTCGAAGCCGCTACGCTCAAAAAAGTAAAAGACCTGCGGGCGGAAGGGGAAAAACTGCACAAGCAAGAAAAGCATGGTGAGGCGATGCTGGTGTTGGGGTCCGCCAAAAAGCTGCTCAAGATTGAGTGATATGCGTTACGCCCACCATATTTTTGTCTGCACCAACACCCGCGATGATGGCGACTGTTGCGGCCATCGGGGCGCGTTCGATATTCTGAAAACGCTCAAACACGAGATACGTGAGCGTGGCCTTGATCATGAAGGCGGCATTATGGCCAACAAATCTGGATGCTTTGGTTTGTGCAGCCAAGGGCCCAACGTCGTGGTCTACCCCCAAGGGGTATGGCATCAGCTACGCACAACCGACGACGCTATCGCGCTTGTGGATACCCTGCAGCTCGACCCAAGCGCATGACTCCGACCCCTGCGCCCTCTCCGGCTTTAAGCGATATCACGGGCCTGATTCTCTGCGGCGGAGCGGGAAGCCGACTTGGCGGCATGGACAAAGGGTTGGCCAGCTTCCATGGCAAGGCGCTGGTGGACATTGCGATCGACAAACTTCGGCCGCATGTCGGCTCTCTGGTCATCAGCGTCAACCGAAATTTTGAAGACTACCAGCGACGCGGGCATCGGGTCTGCCGTGACCGAAATGTCAACGAAGATGCCCCCCACTACGACGGCCCACTGGCGGGAATTCTTGCGGGTCTACTCGAGGTGCAGACCCGCTGGGTCATGGTCGTGCCGTGCGACTGTCCGCTTTTTCCCGCCGATCTTGCCGACCGACTGATCGCCGAGGTAGCTCACCATCAAAAAGGAGTCTACGTCGCCGGCCACCCCTCCTTCTCCCTGCTGCCTTGCGTGCAGCGCCATCATCTGGAGACGTTTCTCCAACATGGCAAACGCAAGCTTGGTCAGTGGCTCGACGAAGTTGGCGCAACACCGATAGCTATAGGGCCCGAATCAGCGTTTAAGAACCTAAATCGGCCCGAAGATTTTTAATCAGTCCGCTAGGTGTTCAGCCCCTGGCTTGTCAGGTACTCGTCGTAGGAGCCCTTGAAGTCAGTGATCCGACCATCGCCATGGACCTCGATCACACGGGTGGCCACCGCATTCACAAACTCGCGGTCATGCGACACCACAAACAACGTTCCCTCAAATTTCTCAAGCGCGAGCTGCAACGACTCGATCGATTCCATGTCCAAGTGATTGGTTGGCTCATCCAACATCAGTACGTTGTGCCGACCCAGCATCAGCCTGCCAAAGGTCATACGGTGTTTTTCACCGCCGGAGAGCACCTTGACCATCTTGCCCACGTCATCGCCCGAGAACAGCAATCGACCGAGAATGGAGCGAACCGCCTGATCATCATCGCCCTCTTGCGTGAAACGTCCGATCCATTCCGTTAAGGTCTGATCGCGCTCGAAATCCGGGTAGACATCTTGCGGCATGTAGCCAATGTTGGCGTTTTCTGCCCACTTGTTTTCTCCCGAATCCGGGTCCATGCCACTGATGGCAGCACCTGCGATGCACTTCATCAACGTGGATTTACCGGCGCCGTTCGGGCCCACGATCGCAATCTTCTCGCCCGCTTCCACCATCATGGAAAACTTATTGAGTA
>JBDLRC010000071.1:0-4428 GCA_039800265.1 Pseudomonadota bacterium | reverse complement strand
TGTCCGGCACATTCTTGGTCTCGAACCAGTCTTTTTTCCAAGCAGCTGCTGCAGCCGGATTCGCTGCAAAAAAGCCCATGGACGCGAGCGCAGAATACAGTGCTGCGCCACCACCCGCTTTGATCACGGAACGACGTGAAATACTCATAATCACTTCTCCTCTCTTCTAACGAATATCAATGCCGAGTGGTTACTTGGCACCGTCAAGAACCCACTGCACCACTGCAGAGAGTTCATTGTCCTTTAAATTGGGATGCGGTGGCATAGGTACAGCACCCCAGTTACCCGCACCGCCAGCCTTCACCTTTTGCGCCAACATCGCCGGCGCTTTGGCATCCCCCTTGTACTTCTTCGCGATATCTGCCCAAGATGGGCCTACCATCTTGGAGGCAGCTGCGTGACAAGCCGTGCAGTTCGCCTTTTTGGAGATATCCGCGCCGTTGAGCACAGCGGCAGCAGCGACCTTGGTCGGGGCGGAAGCTGCTGCTCCAGCACCCGGCGCCGCTTTCGCATCACCCGGTTTTGAGGTGTCAATGGCACGGGCAGGTCCGATCGGACGATGCTGCTCCATCAGGTTACCGTGGGCGTCTCGTGCTGAGGCCGGCAATACGGATGTGATCTTCAATTCTGTCGCGCAGTTGGTCATGCACAACGTGTTTTTCACATCCGGCTTGCCTTTCAGATCCCACATGCCGTGCTCAATGGTCATGCCATTTCGGTTGGGCATGCGCTTTTGTACTTCTGCGATGTTTTTGTCGGACAACACAAAGTTGTCAGGCACCACCTCGGCGAGACTCAGGATATACGCCACAACGGAGTAGACCTCATCGGTCGTCAACGTCTTGGGGTTATTCCAAGGCATGGCACGGTTGATGTAGTCCCAGAGTGTAGAAACCGTGGCAACTTTCATCATGGTCGTGCGCTGGGGAAAATCTAAGCGCGACAGATTGGCTACCCTGCCCGTTTCGATATCTTTTTTCGTGGTGCCACCGACAATCGGTGTAAACACCTCGGTGCTCTCACCGAATACCCCGTGACATGACGCGCACTTGGCTTCCCAGACATCTTGGCCCTTCGACACAGAACCAGAACCTGCAGGCAGACCCTTAAAGTCGGGCCGAACATCGATGTCCCACGCCTTGATCTCGGCCGGCGTTGCCGTACGGCCGACGCCTTCCAATTTCAGCTTCGTTGATTGCGCCCAAGCCGAGCCAGCGACCGCCGCAGAAAGCGCAACGGCCAACGCGGACTGTTTGAACAATTTAGTAAACCTGGACATTGCTCACCTCCCCGTTTTCCGCAACTTTCCACGATTGGATGGCGTTCTGGTGATAGATCGAACGCGTGCCGCGCACCTCACGCAGCTGATTGATTTTGGGCTGCACATAGCCGCTGTCGTCCTGAGCACGCGACTGCAGGATCGCAGGCCCGCCATTCCACACCCAATCGATATTGAACCGCGTGAACGCTTTCGACAGCACAGGTGTTTCAAGACGAGCGGTACGCCAATTACGGCCACCATCAACAGAGACATCGACGCGCTTGATCTTGCCGCGCCCCGACCAGGCAAGGCCGCTGATGTTGTAGAAGCCCTTATCGAGCAGCGTCTGGCCACCCGAGGGCGTTGTAATGACTGATTTGGCTTCCTGAATACCGGTGTACTGGCGATGCAAGCCATCGGGCATCAGGTCGATGTAGTGCACCGCCTCGTCTTTGGTGGCCCACTTCTGATCACCAACTTCAATGCGACGCAGCCATTTGACCCACGACACGCCCTGAATACCGGGCACCACGAGACGCAAGGGATAGCCATTTTCAGGGCGGAGCATCTCGCCGTTCATGCCATAGGCCACGAGAACGTCGTCGAGTGCGCGATCCAACGGAATCGTTCGCGTCATCGAGGAACCGTCAGCACCCTCACCCAACACGTACTTGGCCTTCTTCATGTCAATGCCGCAGTCTTCCAGCAGCACCGAGAGCGGCACGCCCGTGAATTCACTGCACGACACCATGCCGTGGGAATACTGGACTGTCGGCACGGCCACGTTGCCCCACTCCATGGCTGTGTTTGCACCACACTCAATGAAATGGATACGCGACACCGACGGCAGACGCATGATGTCGTCCATCGTGTAAACCTTGGGGTTCTTCACGAGGCCCATCACCATGAGACGATGCTTGCTGGGGTCGATATCCCACCAGCCCTGGTGGTGACGCTCAAAGTGCAAACCGCTGGGCGTAATAATTCCGAAGGTGCCTTGCAGTGGCGTGAAGGCTACAGATGCCGCAGACACCCGAGTCAGGCCTGGGCTCTCACGACGCTGCAGGCCTTTTTCATACTGCGACGGCATGCCGTAGGGGTTCGCCGCAACGGGCTGCCCCAGACCTGTGGTGTGGGTCGGCAAATTCAGAATGTTGGGGTCCCCAGCACCTGACACAGGCGAGGCCGCCCGAGCGCTGCTGGCCAACCCCATCGCCGCCATCGAGGCCGCTGCCGAGGACACCGATGCAGCCAAAAACTTACGGCGCATCAGTGCGGGAGACTTCGCGTCTTCCTTGCTTAAAAAATTCTCCGGTGCCTTGATCAGGCGACCAGACTTCTTCACTTCTGTATTCATTCAACCCTCCCCAGCGTTGAATTATTTGATTGACGTTCCCGTTTTTTTTAATGCTTTGATCTTATGCAGCGCTCTCCTGCAGTCCACCCGCCATTCGCACACACACCAAACGACAGATTTCCGTAAGCGTTGCATCAGATACCTTGTAAAACACTGATGTGCCCGAGCGTCGACGGCTAAGAACGCCCGAACGATGTAGCAAAGCAAGATGGCGCGACACGTTTGGCTGCGGAAGGCCAGTACGTGTCACGACCTCTTGTACCGAACACTCTTCGTAGCAAATCGCCTGAACAATCAGCAGCCGCGACGGCTCGGCGAGCAGAGAAAAATAAGAGGCCGCTTTCTCAAACAAACCCATCAGTGCCGGATCTCGGCTGGATGCCTGCGCCTTCGAGGGGGCGTCTGAAACGAACGGCATCTCGGCGGGTTTTAAGGGGCTAGGAAAGCTGTTACTCATAACAGGGCCGAACAATATTCCTTTGCGCGAATACAGTCAACTCCCTTGAGCTAATTGCTGCTTCGCAGCAGTGGCTGCTAGCCTCCACTCAGGCGTAACGCTCCAAAATCCGAGCAGACCGCTCAACTTCTAAGAGCCGTTCTTGGCCTTGTGTGTTGGCTGCCTCCATGACCGAGCAGGTCATCATGCGGTAGAACGCTTTGTCCATAGCCTTGCGCACGGCAGACATTTGCTGGGCAATCTCCTCGCAGCTGCGCTCCTCGTCGATCATGTTCAAGAGCGCCCCCACCTGTCCATGAATGCGCTTGAGACGCGAGGTCACGTCACGCTGGTACTGGAGACGATAGGTCGCTTTCACTTCTGTTGTGTGTTTGGGGACGCTGCTTTTTTTTGCAACGCGCAATTTTGTTTTGCTCTGCATGGTCATGGCCTTTCTGCCGTTGCGAACGCTCACGCCATCTTAATGAAGTTTCCCGCGAGACAACACTTTTTTCACCGAGCCCGCAAAAACCCTTTCTTGACAAAGAGATTTCACTTCGACACTCTACCCCCCTAGGGTATATGCCCCGTGGCGAAGCTGCCATGATGACGTCATACAAAAAAGGGAGAGACGATGTTGAATAAACGCTTTTTACTCGCTGCATCTGCCGTGCTCATGACTGGATTCTTGTCCGGCTGCGGCACGCTCAGCACCATCAGCAAACTCGAAGACGGTGCAGGACCGGAGGCGATGAAACTCTGGGATAAATGGATCGAAGGCAACGGCGATATCGCGGTCGCAACCACCTGGGAGCGTAAGGTGAAGCCGGGCATCAAAGCAGAAGAGGTCGAGCAGATTTTGAAAATGGTTGCCACCGAGCGCAACATGCGTGATGTGGGGACCCTACCGCTCTCCAAAGAGCTCGAAGCGCGATCAGGAAAGAAAGAAAAGCTGCTCACTATTTATTCGTTCTGCAGCCCACAGATCGCCCGGCGCATGGCTGATTTCAGCCCGGCAATGGCCGCGTACATGCCGTGCCGCATTACCCTTCTTGAGAAGGAAGATGGGCTTTGGCTCTACACCCTAAACATGGACATGATGGTCAAGATGGGCCGAAAACTCCCCTCGCCTCTCAAAGAGGAGGCATGGAGCGTTCGTCAGACCATGTACGAAATGATGGAAAGAGCGTCGAAAGGCGAGTTTTAAGTTTCACAGGAAGGCTCCGGGGGCGTCTCGCCCTCGAGCAAATTTGGTTACCTAAAAGAATTACAACATCAAGGAGACACACATGAGATTCACTTCACTGCCGCGTAAGGCCCTCGTGGCCGCGGCGCTTACCACCTGCTTTTCCGCGGCACACGCGACCAACGGCT
>JBDLRC010000070.1:0-2555 GCA_039800265.1 Pseudomonadota bacterium | reverse complement strand
TGTCTTTGTGACTGCGTTTTATTCCTTCCGCATGTTCTTTCTGGTGTTTCATGGAAAGCCACGCTGGGAGCAGGGCGGACATGGACACGGTCATGGGGATGACCATGGCCAAGATGCTCACAACGGTCATGGCGATGGCCCCCACGAATCGCCGTGGGTCGTGACACTGCCGTTGATATTCCTGGCCGTCCCCTCGGTTGTACTCGGGGCGATTGCGATTGGTCCCATGCTCTTTGGAGACTATTTTGCAGGGGTCATCTTTGTCGATGCGGGCCATCCGGCCATGGCGACCTTGAAGGCCCATTTCACAGGTTGGGTCGGACTTGCGCAGCATGCGGTTGTCACCTGGCCGTTCTGGCTTGCGCTGCTCGGGGTGGTGACCTCAGCGGTGTTTTATCTCTACCGACCGGAGATCCCGGTGGCCATTTCGCGACGCCTCTCGGCAGTTCATCACATCCTTGAGCAGAAGTACTTTATGGACAGAATCAACGAGATCGTCTTTGCTGGGGGCGCGCGTCTGTTGGGCGGCCAGCTCTGGAAGCGCGCCGACCAGGGGCTGATTGATGGGTTGGTCGTGAACGGGAGCGCCCGTGTGGTTGCCGCGATCGCATCGATCATGCGGCTCGGCCAGTCAGGCTATCTCTATCACTACGCAATCGCCATGATTCTGGGTGTTGCGCTCATGCTCTGGTGGTTTGCGCCAGTAGTGAATTCGGTTCCGATGGTGAAATGATGACGACTGATTTTCCTGTTCTAAGTATTGCCATCTGGCTGCCGATTCTCAGCGGTATTGCATTGATACTGGCCGATCGCGCGGGCACAACAAACATGCTTCGCTGGTCCGCGCTGGCCGCCTCTCTTGCCGGTCTTCTTGTCACGATTCCGATCGTTGTTGGGTTTGACAACGCTTTTGCGGGCATGCAGTTTGTGGAAAAGCGTGAATGGATCTCTCATTTTGGGATTCACTATTCGCTTGGAGTCGACGGCCTGTCCATGTGGTTTGTTCCACTCACGGCCCTGATCACGGTGTTTGTGGTGATTGCCGGCTGGGAGGTGATTCAGGATCGCGTGGGTCAATACATGGGGGCCTTCCTGGTGCTCTCGGGCCTGATGATCGGCGTCTTCTCGGCCCTTGATGGCATTTTGTTCTATGTCTTTTTTGAGGCGACGCTCATCCCCATGTATCTGATTATCGGGATCTGGGGTGGCCCGAACCGGGTCTATGCGGCCTTTAAGTTCTTCCTCTACACGTTGTTGGGATCTTTGCTGACGCTGGTGGCTCTGATCTATCTCTACATGAAGTCAGGTAGCTTCGATATCTTGGCCTGGCATGCGTTGCCGTTGCCTCTGGACGCGCAGATTCTGATTTTCCTTGCCTTCTTGATTGCCTTTGCCGTCAAGGTGCCGATGTGGCCCGTGCACACCTGGCTGCCCGATGCCCACGTGGAGGCGCCCACAGGCGGATCCGTTGTGCTGGCCGCCATCATGCTGAAGCTCGGCGCCTATGGGTTCCTGCGGTTTTCGCTCCCCATTGCACCGGATGCGTCGCGTGAGCTCGACATGCTGATGATTAGCCTGTCTTTGATCGCGGTGGTCTATATCGGTCTTGTTGCCTTGGTTCAGGCCGATATGAAAAAGCTTGTTGCGTATTCGTCAATTGCGCATATGGGCTTTGTGACCTTGGGATTTTTCATGTTCAACGGTCTTGGCGTCCAGGGCGGTATTGTTCAGATGATCTCCCACGGGTTTATCTCGGGGGCGATGTTCCTGTGTATCGGGGTGCTCTATGACCGACTCCATTCTCGACAGATCGCCGACTATGGGGGTGTGGCCAATCGGATGCCGAAGTTCGCAGCCCTGTTTCTGCTATTTGCAATGGCTAATAGTGGCCTTCCGGCGACCAGCGGTTTCGTGGGTGAATTTATGGTGATCCTTGGCGCCGTGGAGTACAACTTCTGGATCGGACTGCTCGCTGCGACCACCTTGATCTTCGGGGCTGCCTATTCCTTGTGGATGTATAAGCGCGTGGTGTTCGGCGAGGTTGCCAATGACCATGTGGCCGAGCTGAAGGATGTGAATACTCGTGAATTTTGGATGCTCATGGGAATGGCCTTCTTTGTCTTGTTGATGGGTCTGTGGCCAGCGCCGTTTACGGATGCGATTCAGGTATCGGCAGATGGTCTGCTGAAGCATGTCGCGACCTCCAAGCTTCCTACGCCCTGATTTCGGAAAGTGATTTTTCATGACCTTTGAATCTCTTCAGATCCAGGCGGCACTCCCCGAGATCCTGTTGTTTGGGCTCTTGGCGATTGTCCTGCTCGTTGACCTGTTTACGCGACGTGAGGGCGGCGGACTCGTGCACGGGATATCCCTTGCCGGTCTTGTCTTGATTGGTCTTTGGCAGCTCATGCTGGCCTCGGATACCACCACCGTGTATGCGATGAATGGGCTGGTTGTGGCCGACTCGATGTCGGCATTTCTGAAGGGTGCGTCATCCCTTGCCGTTGCCGTGACCTTGAGCTACGGCCGTCACTACATCCGCGATCGCGACATTC
>JBDLRC010000069.1:0-4168 GCA_039800265.1 Pseudomonadota bacterium | reverse complement strand
TGTTCAACAACTCCAAGGTGATTCCGGCGCGTCTTTACGGTGAAAAATCCACGGGCGGAAGGGTCGAGATCGTGGTGGAGCGGCTGTTCAACACGAGTGAAGCCAGTGTGCTGATGCGCGTGAGCAAAAAACCTGTCGCCGGTGCAGTGATGCGTGTGGGCCAGCAATCGATCACCGTGTTGGGCCGCGATCCGAAGCATGCCGATCGGTTTCATCTTCGTTTTGATGGGCCGGTATTGGATGTCTTGCATGCGGTGGGTGAGATTCCCTTGCCGCCTTATATCGGCCATGCGCCCAACGCTAAAGATGCGATCCGTTACCAGACCGTCTATGCCCAGCATCCCGGTTCGATTGCAGCGCCCACGGCTGGGCTGCATTTCGATGAGCCGATACTGCAGGCCTTGGAAGCCAAAGGCGTGCACAAGGCGTTCGTGACATTGCACGTGGGCAGCGGCACCTTCGCACCGGTCAAGACCGAGCACATTGAAGAGCACCGCATGCACAGCGAGTGGTATGAAGTGCCCCAGATCACCGCAGATCTCATTGCCCAGGCCCGCGCCAATGGAAAGCGCGTGATCGCTGTGGGTACCACGAGCTTGCGCACGCTGGAATCGGCAGCAGACGGGCAGGGCTGTGTGCGGGCCGGCAGTGCCGAGACCGATATCTTTATTCGGCCGGGGTATCGCTTTCAGGTGGTCGACGCATTGCTTACTAACTTTCACCTGCCACGGTCTACGCTGCTCATGCTTGTTGCCGCCTTGATCGGGTATGACAAAATGCGTAAGGCATATCAACACGCGGTCCGTGAGCGGTACCGTTTCTTCAGCTATGGCGATGCCATGTTCTGCACAATGAGCAATCGGGAATGAATTTCGAATTACTCGCGACCGACGGCCAGGCCCGGCGTGGTCGGCTAACGCTCAATCACGGTGTGGTCGAGACCCCGATCTTCATGCCGGTGGGCACCTATGGTTCGGTCAAGGCTATGCCGCCTGCATCGCTTGAATCGATCGGCGCACAGATTGTGTTGGGCAACACCTTCCATCTGTGGCTGCGCCCGGGCCTTGAGGTGATCGGCCTGCATCAGGGGCTGCACCGGTTCATGAATTGGCAAAAACCGATTCTCACCGACTCCGGTGGCTTTCAAGTCTGGAGTCTGGGTGACCTTCGAAAGATCTCGGAAGAGGGCGTAACGTTTCAGTCGCCCGTCAATGGTGATAAGTTATTTCTCACGCCAGAAGAGTCCATGCGCATTCAGACGGTGCTTAATTCCGACATCGTGATGGTGTTTGATGAATGCACGCCGTATCCGGCCACGCGCGCCGACACGGCCGATTCGATGCGGCTATCCCTGCGCTGGGCAAGACGCTCCAAAGACCAATTTCAGGCCTTGGGCAACCCCAATGCCCTCTTTGGCATTGTGCAGGGGGGCATGATGGAGGACCTGCGCGATGAGTCTCTGGCAGGCTTGATCGACATCGGGTTTCATGGCTATGCCATTGGCGGGCTCTCCGTGGGTGAGCCCAAAGAAGATATGGTCCGCATTCTGGCCCACACCACGCCCAAGCTTCCTCACGACAAGCCCCGCTACCTGATGGGGGTCGGCACGCCAGAAGACCTGGTGGAAGGGGTAGCCCAGGGTATCGATATGTTTGACTGCGTGATGCCCACCCGCAACGCCCGGAATGGCTGGATTTTTACGCGGTATGGCGATTTAAAGATACGCAATGCCCGCTATCGTGATGATCTCTCGCCGATTGACCCCACGTGCACGTGCCCGGCCTGCGCGCCCCAGCAGCACGGCGATGATCGGCCACCCTTTACCCGGGCCTACCTGTATCACCTGCATAAAGTGCAGGAAATTCTGGGGGCCCAGCTGGCCACAATGCATAACCTTCATTTTTATTTGACCCTCATGGCCGAAATGCGTGAGGCCATCGCCCAGGGCCGTTTTGATGCCTGGCGCACGCAGTTTCACCAAGACCGGGCGCGCGGCGTTTAGTCGGCATACCCCTGGCGGGGCCGGGCGTGCCGCCCGTTATACTTCCAGCCTGATTTGAACCCCCTTTTTTAAGGAGTTTTCGCCGTGTTGATCACCCCTGCATTTGCCCAGGCGGGCGCCACCCCCGAGTCGTCACTCATGAGCTTCTTGCCGCTCATTCTGATGTTCGTCGTGCTGTACTTCTTAATGATTCGTCCGCAGATGAAGCGGGCCAAAGAGCACAAGGCCATGATCTCTGCGCTGACCAAGGGCGATGAAGTGGTGACCGCTGGCGGTGTGGTTGGCAAAATCACACAGGTCGATGATGCCTATGTCACGATTGATATTGGCAGCGAGTCGCCTGTGAACATCCACGTTCAGAAGCAGGCCGTGCAGACCCTGCTGCCCAAGGGCACCATCAAAGGCATTTGATTGAATAAGCTTCCTATCTGGCGCCTGGCCATCATGGTGGTGGCCTTGGCCTTCGGGGTGCTCTACACCCTGCCTAATTTTTTTGGTGAAGCACCTGCAGTCCAGGTCTCAAGCGCCAAAGCCACGGTCAAGGTTGACCAAGAGATCGCCCAGCGCGTCGACCGTGCCCTGCAAATCGCCATGATTCAGGGCGAGCCCGCCCAGTTTGAAGGCACCTCGATCCGCGTTCGGTTCAAAGACACTGACACTCAGCTAAAAGCCAAAGATGTGATCGATCGGGCGTTGAACAGCGACCCCAAAGACCCCCGCTATGTGGTGGCCTTAAATCTGGTGTCGAGCTCACCCAATTGGTTATCCAGCCTCCGTGCCTTGCCCATGTATCTTGGCTTGGACTTGCGCGGCGGCGTGCATTTTCTGTTGCAGGTGGATATGCCCGCAGCGCTCTCCAAACGCATGGACGTTCTGGTGGGCGATACCCGCACCCTGCTGCGTGACAAGAATCTTCGCCATGCGGGCATCACCCGTGGCGCTCAGGGCATCGAAGTGCGTTTTCGCGATGCCGACACGCGCCAGAAATCGCGCGACACGTTAAATGCTCAGATTCCTGATCTCAATTGGGTCGAAGTCACCCTCGGGGGTGAGCCTGCCCTGGTCGGCACCATGCGGCCCGAGACTGAAAAGCGCGTGCGTGAATACGCAGTCAAACAAAACATCACCACCCTGGCCAACCGTGTTAACGAGCTTGGTGTTGCCGAGCCGGTGATTCAGCAGCAGGGTGCTGAGCGCATTGTGGTGCAGTTGCCCGGTGTGCAAGACACCGCCAAGGCTAAAGATATCCTCGGCAGAACCGCCACCTTGGAAATTCGCATGGCCGACGACAGCCTCGAGGCGCTAAATGCCTTGGCATCGGGCCGTGCACCGGTGGGGCTAGAGATGTACACCGAGCGTGGCGGCGGCCCACTGTTCCTGCGCAAAGAGGTTGTGCTGACCGGCGAGAACCTGACCGATGCACAGGCCGGTTTTGATTCTCAAAACCCTGGCGAGCCCGCAGTCCATCTCACGCTTGATTCAAAAGGCGCCCGCGTATTCCGCGACATCACGCGTGAAAACATCGGCAAACGCATGGCAATTGTCCTGGTTGAAAAAGGCAAAGGCGAAGTGATCACCGCGCCGGTGATCCGAAGCGAAATTCCGGGTGGCCGTGTGCAAATCTCGGGCCGCATGACCACGGTCGAGGCCGCCGACACCGCACTCTTGCTGCGCGCAGGTTCATTGGCTGCGCCCATGGACATTATTGAAGAGCGGACCATCGGCCCAAGCCTTGGCGCCGACAATATTCAAAAAGGTTTCAACTCCACGCTCTACGGGTTCATCGCGGTCATGATCTTCATGATTGCGTACTACATGCTTTTTGGCCTTTTTTCTGTGGTGGCACTTAGTGTGAACCTGTTGTTGCTGTTTGCGGTGCTCTCACTCTTGCAGGCCACCTTAACGTTGCCGGGTATCGCTGCGATTGCGCTTACGCTCGGTATGGCGGTGGATGCCAACGTGCTGATCAATGAGCGTGTGCGCGAAGAACTGCGTTCTGGCGCAAGCCCGCAGATTGCCATTCAGCAGGGCTATGACCGCGCCTGGGCCACGATTCTGGATTCGAATATCACCACCTTGATTGCCGGTGTGGCGCTGCTGGTGTTTGGCTCTGGCTCTGTGCGTGGGTTTGCGGTGGTGCACTGCCTGGGCATTCTCACCTCGATC
>JBDLRC010000068.1:0-2631 GCA_039800265.1 Pseudomonadota bacterium | reverse complement strand
AGTGTCGTACTGGACCGAGACATCTTTGACGTGAAGCGTGCTCAATGGAGACTCCTTTTGCGCATTCAAACAGCCATTACTTGCCAGCCAACTCCGCATAGCGCGAATTCACACCGACGGAATAATCCGGCAGCGTGGCGCTGATCGTGCCCTGCGACTTCAAGAAGGCTGCCGTCGCAGCCAGTGATTTGGCCGCTCCGCTGTCTTTGCCGCCGCCGAGCCAGGTTTTCGAGGTCTGCTCAGCAATCGTGGGGAAGCGATACAACTTCATACCGGCAGGTACATCCTCCGGCTTGGCACCCGTCACCTCGGCCACTGCCTTCACCTGTGGTGAGGCAGCCACCCACTTGGCAGCATTCTTGCGATAGTCCTCATCGGCTGCGGCCACGGCCTTCAGAAACTTAACCACGAAATCCTGGTTGGACTTGGCCCACTCTTTCTGAGCCACGATGCCATCAAACGTAGCCTTGCCGGTGTCTTTGGAAATTTTTCCAGAGCTGATCAGCACGGTGCCGTTGCCCTTGACCTTCGCCAAGACCGGATCCCAGATAAAGGTGGCATCAATATCGCCACGCTCCCATGCTGCTGCAATTTCAGGCGGACGCATGTTCAAAATACGCACGTCATTGGGGTTGACCTTGGCGGCTTCCAGCGCCACCAGCGTGTGGAAGTGGGTGGTCGACGTGAACGGCACACCAATTTTTTTACCCTTCAGGTCGGCTACCGTTTTTACGCCACTGCCCTTTCGCGCCACCAGGGCCTCGGCATCGGCGATGTCATCCAGAATCCAGATCAATTCCACAGGCAACCCCTGTGAAAGGGCAGATGCCACAGGTGCAGAACCTGCCTCGCCAATCTGTACCTGACCGGAGGCCATCGCACGGATCACATCACCGCCACCGCCAAACTTTCGAAAATTGATTTTGTAGCCGGTGGCCTTCTCGATGGCCCCGGTCACCTGGGCATAGCGCCAGGGCACCATCATGTCTTGGTGCGCAATGGTGACTTCTTTTTGCTGGGCAAACGCGGTTGCCCCCATCAGGCCGCTGACCGCAACCGCAGTGACCAAGCTACGACGAAACAGACTAACTCCCATTTTTCTTCTCCTTGAAAAGGCGTCAACACACGTTGCCCAAACCACCGCAACGCTGCCACCCTACCCAAGCCCCGGGCCAAACTCAATCCGGATAAACGTACGGCACAGGCGGCGCATCACGTGGACGAAATCTATAGGCCAAGGATGCAAATCCATAGAGCCAGGACCGCACTACCTCTGGATCCATGCTGCACTGCGCCAAAGCACAACGTGCCCTGAAACCGTGCATTTACGCGGGGATCCCCCGCAGAGCGATGAACCCTTCGGGTAAACACCGGTCCGACACGTGGGCGAAAAAATCGCCAAAATAACGTCATACCACTTAAGGAGGAGTGCATGGGACATTCAGACCCGGTCATCAACGTCGAGGCGCGCCAGAACTTCTGGATGCCGTTCTCGCCCAACAAAGAATTTAAAACCGAGCCCCGCATGTTTGTGCGCGGTGAAGGCATGTACCTGTACAAGCCCAATGGCGATAAAGTCATCGACGCCTCGGCGGGCCTGTTCTGTGTAGCGGCCGGTCACTGCCGACCTGAAATCGCAAAGGCTGTCTACGAGCAGCTCAGCACGTTGGATTACACCATGCCCTTTACCCGGGCCCACCCCAAAGCATTTGAACTCGCCGAGCAGATCGCAGAATTCACGCCGGGCGACCTCAAGCGCATCTTCTTCTGCTGCTCGGGATCCGAGTCGGTCGACTCCGCGATGAAAATTGCACTGGCATACCACCGCGTGCGCGGCCAGGGCCACCGTCAGCTGTTTGTATCCCGTGAGCGCGCCTATCACGGCGTCAACATGGGCGGCGTGGCCCTCTCGGGCATGGTGAACAATCGTCGCGCCTTTGGCCCTGGCATGGCAGGCGTCTACCACATGCGTCACACCGCGCTGCCTGAAAACAAATTCGTGCGTGGACAGCCCGAAAAAGGTGCCGATCTGGCCGAGGATCTGCTGCGTATCTGTAATCTCGTTGGCGGCGAGAACATCGCAGCCGTGTTCGTAGAACCGACAGCAGGATCATTCGGCGTCCTTCCCCCACCGAAAGGCTATCTGAACCGCCTACGCGAGATCTGCGATCAGCACGGCATCCTTCTGGTCTTCGACGAGGTGATCACGGGATGGGGCCGCATGGGCGCGCCCTTTGGTGCTCAGAAATTCGGCGTGACACCCGATCTGCTGACCATGGCCAAGGCCGTGACCAACGCCGCGCAGCCCCTGGGCGCCGTCGCCGTACGCACCGACATCTACGACACCATCACCAATGCAGGCCCCGAAAAGGGCATCGAGTTCTTCCATGGCTACACCTACTCCGCCCACCCGGCGAGTTGTGCGGCAGGACTGGCCATGATGGAGATCTTCCGCAAAGAACAACTGATCGAGCGCGCTGCCGCGATGTCAGACTATTTCCTGGATGGCGTGTTCTCGTTAAAAGACATCCCCGGGATTGTCGATATCCGTGGCGTGGGCATGATGGCGGCGATCGAACTGGCTGCTGGACCGACCGTTGGGGCACGTGGACACGAGGCACAAAAGGCCCT
>JBDLRC010000067.1:0-3223 GCA_039800265.1 Pseudomonadota bacterium | reverse complement strand
GGCTACCTGGTGAATCATCTTGGAGAGGTCTTCCCCGGCTTGGCCGCAGATTCTGAGCAGCAATGTCAGTTGATTCCGTTGGCAGGACCGGCTGGCAGTGAACGTCTGGTGCTGGAGCGTGCACGGCAGCTTTCCGAGTGGCTCGCACCGATGGGCCGTCCATTGCGGGCTCTGACGCTGTCGGATCAATACGCATGGACCGCCGAGCTTGAGGGTGGCCTGGTGCTTGAACTTGGCCGAGACAGCCTGGCCACTCCTGCTGAGGAGCGCGTCCGGATGTTTGTGAAGACACAGCCCTGGCTGGCACGTCAATTGGGTGCCTCATCGTCTGCTGTTGTGATGACCCGCGCTGATCTTCGCTACGCGACGGGCTATGCCTATGTGCCGGCAGCCGTGCCATCGTCGGCTGCAGCCACGAACGAATCTGCGGCCGGGACATCACCGTCCGCACCTCCCCTTTGTATTGGAGTCCATGCATGAACCGATTGACCGCTGATGTTTTCGAGGGATGCTGATGACACGCGAATCAAAAAATTTAATTGTGGGCCTGGATATCGGAACATCCAAGATTGTCACGGTAGTGGCAGAGGTGCTCGATGATGGCCGAATGGAGGTGATTGGACTTGGCCAGGCCGATTGCGACGGATTGAAAAAAGGGGTGGTGGTCAACATTGATGCCACGGTGCAGTCCATTCAGAAATCACTGGAAGACGCAGAGCTGATGGCCGACTGCAAAGTCGCCGCCGTCTGGACCGGAATCGCCGGCAGCCATATCCGAAGTTTTAACTCCACCGGCATGGTCGCCATCAAGGACAAAGAAGTCTCGCAGACCGATGTCGATCGCGTGATTGAAACGGCCACGGCCGTGAGCGTGCCTTCCGATCAGCAGGTGTTGCATGTGCTGCCCCAGGAATTCATGATCGATGGCCAAGACGATGTCCGCCAGCCACTGGGCATGAGTGGCGTGCGGCTGGAGGTCCGCGTGCACATCGTGACCGGCTCGGTCAGTGCCGCACAAAACATCATTAAATGCATTCGTCGCTGCGGACTCGAGGTCAATGAATTGATCTTGCAGCCATTGGCCTCAAGCCATGCCGTACTCACCAAAGATGAAAAAGAACTGGGCGTAGCGCTCATCGACATTGGCGGTGGCACGACCGATATTGCCATTTTCTCGGGCGGCGCCATTCGTCATACAGCGGTGATTCCGATTGCGGGTGACCAGATCACCAACGACATTGCGATGGCCTTGCGCACACCCACCGAAGAGGCCGAGGCCATCAAGACGCGTTATGGCGTAGCCAAGCAGGCCCTGGCCGATCCGCAGGCCTGGTTCGAGGTGCCCGGACTTGGCGACCGTGCGCCCCGACAGCTGTCACGACAAGCCCTGGCTGCCGTGATTGAGCCCCGCGTGGAGGAATTGTTTTCTCTTGTGCAGCACGTGATTCGTGAGTCGGGGTACGAAGAATTGTTGTCGTCAGGCGTCGTCATCACGGGCGGCAGCGCAATGCTGCCCGGCATGGTGGAGCTTGGCGAGGACGTGTTTTTAAAACAGGTGCGCGTGGGCATGCCGGCCTACCGCGGAAACCTGTCCGATGTCATCAGCAATCCGCGTTTCTCAACGGCCATGGGCCTGTTGGAAGAGGCGCGGCATCAATGGATCCGGGGCCGCAAGGATGTCGTGAGCAGTGGTTCGTTCAAAGACACCCTTGCGCGGATGAAGCAGTGGTTTGTGGGGAACTTTTAACCGTTACTTTTGGAGGTGGTCATGAATTTTGAAATGTTTGAAACAGAGACCCAGGGCACCATTATTAAGGTGGTGGGTGTGGGCGGGGCCGGCGGCAATGCCGTCAACCACATGATTTCGCGCAATGTTCAGGGCGTGGAATTTATCTGCATCAACACCGATGCACAGGCCCTTGCACGATCCAAGGCGACGACCACACTTCAAATCGGCGGTACCGGTTTGGGGGCGGGGGCTAAGCCCGAGGCGGGACGCGCAGCGGCGGAGGCTGATCGCGAGCGCATCGCCGACGCCTTGCGTGGAGCCCACATGGTCTTTATCACGGCGGGTATGGGCGGCGGTACCGGCACGGGCGGTGCGCCGGTGGTGGCCGAGGTGGCCAAAGAGCTTGGCGCATTGACGGTGGCCGTGGTGACCAAGCCCTTTAGCTTTGAGGGTGTACGCCGGGAAAACGCCGCCGAACACGGATTGGCAGAGCTCGAAAACCGTGTGGATTCGTTGATTGTGGTGCTCAATGAAAAATTAGAGGAAGTGCTGGGCGAAGACATTACCCAGATCCAAGCGTTTGAAGCCGCTGACGATGTGCTGAACAACGCGGTCGCTGGAATCGCTGAGATCATCAACGTTGAAGGACTGGTCAACGTCGATTTTGAGGACGTGAAGACCGTGATGGGCGAGCAGGGCAAGGCCATGATGGGTACGGCCACGGCCAGCGGGGAAGACCGGGCGCGTGTTGCTGCAGAAAATGCGGTGCAGAGCCCGCTGCTGGAGGGCGTCGATCTGTCGGGCGCCCGTGGCATTCTGGTCAACATCACGGCAAGCCGAGCCCTGCGGCTTAAAGAGACCCGTATCGCGACCGAGACCATTCGCAATTTTGCTGCCGAGGACGCCACGATTATTTTGGGCACGGTCTATGACGACACGCTCGGTGATGATTTACGCGTGACGGTGGTGGCCACGGGCCTGGGCCGGCATCGTAAGCCGACGCTTGTTCACGATGCAGCCGCCGCGCCAGTGATCCGTACCGGCACGGACAATATGCCCATTGCCGTTGGGGGTTCAGGTGGTTTGGGTGGGCAGCCGAGCGCGCTGCTGGGTGCCCAGCCGGCCGTGCCGGGCGTGCCATCGATTGACTACAGCAAGCTTGATGCGCCTGCCGTCTGGCGCGATCCGCGTAGCCAGGCTGCTGCACGCGTGGATGCATTGCAAGAAAGCGGCATGGACCGGCTGGATATCCCGGCCTTCTTGCGCAAACAGGCAGATTAACGACCACAACGTGTTCCCCATACTCATGGAAAGGCCCGATGCCCCCGGGCCTTTCTTTTTTGGCATAGTCGCTTCTCATTCATTCAAAGGAGCTCCTCATGCCGATTCAAGTTGGACAAGCCCTCCCCAACGCCACCCTCTATGAATTTTTTGACGAGGCCACCGGCGCCTGCAGTGTTGGACCGAATGCATTGCAGGTCTCAGACCTGATCA
>JBDLRC010000066.1:0-14407 GCA_039800265.1 Pseudomonadota bacterium | reverse complement strand
AAGAGCTGGTGAACGATGTCTCCCCAGGGGACACGTTACTGCTCAACGACGGCCAGATGTCGATGAAGGTTGACCGCGTCACGGCATCGACCATCGAGTGCACGGTTCTGGAGGGCGGTGTGCTCTCCGACCGCAAAGGCATCAATCGCCAAGGCGGTGGCCTCTCGGCCCCCGCGCTCACCGATAAAGACATTGCCGATATTCACACTGCGGCGGAGATGGATGCCGATTTTCTTGCGGTCTCGTTTCCCAAAGATGGCAGCGACATGCACCTGGCCAAGCGCCTGATGCAGGCCGCCGGTGGCCGTGCGGCCACCGTGGCCAAGATCGAGCGTGTCGAGGCGATTGAAAACCTGCAAGACATCATTGACGCGTCGGACGCCATCATGGTGGCCCGTGGCGATCTTGCTGTAGAGGTTGGGGATGCAGCGGTACCCGCATTGCAAAAGCGCATGATCCGCATGGCCCGCGCATCAAACAAAGTGACCATCACGGCCACCCAAATGATGGAGTCGATGATCAACTCTCCGGTGCCCACCCGCGCCGAGGTCTCCGACGTGGCCAACGCGGTCTTGGATGGGTCGGATGCTGTGATGCTGTCGGCCGAGACGGCCGCGGGAAGCTTTCCTATTCAGACGGTGCAGGCGATGTCACGTATCTGCATTGAGGCCGAGAAATCGGATCCGATTACCGTGGAGTCTGCTCTGTTGGATCGGCAATTCAATCGGGTGGACCAATCGATCGCCATGGCATCACTGTTCACTGCCCGTCACCTGCAGGTGAAGGCCATCGTGGCCCTGACCGAGTCAGGTTCGACGGCGCTGTGGATGTCGCGTCTGAATTCTGGTGTACCCATTTACGCGCTGACGCCCGTGAAGGCCAGCCGCGGCAAAATGGCGCTTTACCGCGATGTCACCCCTGTGTTTTTTGATTACAACTCGCGCGAGCGCGAAGAGGTCTTGCGCGAGGCTGAGCAGCGTCTGGTCGATGAGGGCATTGTGACCTCGGGCGATCTAGTCGTCATCACGATTGGCGAGCCCGTAGGCCAGTCGGGTGGTACCAACACCATGAAGATTGTGCGCGTGTCGGCAGCGCCTCGCTCTGGATCGAAGGCCTTGTCCAACCTCAGCCTGGATCTTCGGCATTAACCCATTACCACTATCAACCTGTTTTTAAGAGAGAAAAGGAGACCATCATGCCCTTGGTATCGATGCGAGAACTACTAGACCATGCAGCAGAGCATGGCTACGGCATTCCGGCGTTTAACGTAAACAACCTTGAGCAGGTCCAGGCCATCATGGAGGCTGCTACTGAAGTTGATGCGCCGGTGATCATGCAGGGCTCGGCCGGCGCACGAAAGTACGCGGGCGAGGCTTTTTTGAAGCATTTGATTCAGGCTGCCGTTGAGGCCTATCCGAAGGTGCCCATCGTGATGCACCAAGACCACGGGCAGAGCCCCGATGTCTGCAAGGGTGCGATTGCACTTGGTTTTTCAAGTGTGATGATGGATGGATCGCTTGAGGCTGACGGCAAAACCATCGCGAGCTATGACTACAACGTGGATGTGACCAAAAAAGTCGTGGAGATGGCTCATGCCACCGGCGTGACGGTCGAGGGCGAGCTGGGCTGCCTTGGCTCACTGGAAACCATGAAGGGCGATAAAGAAGACGGCCATGGCACTGATTCCACCATGACCCGCGAACAGCTGTTAACCGACCCCGAGCAGGCGGCGGATTTTGTAAAGCGCACGCAGCTTGATGCATTGGCCATCGCAATTGGTACCAGCCATGGTGCTTATAAATTCACGCGCAAGCCCACGGGCGACATTCTGGCCATTGACCGGATTAAAGAGATCCACAAGCGCATCCCAAACACCCACCTGGTGATGCACGGCTCGTCGTCGGTGCCCCAAGACATTCTGGAAGAGATCCGTAAATATGGCGGGCAGATCAAGGAAACCTACGGCGTTCCGGTCGAGGAAATCCAAGAGGCGATCAAGTACGGTGTCCGTAAAGTCAACATCGATACCGATATCCGCTTGGCCATGACCGCCGCGATGCGCAAGGCCATGGCCGAGGATCCCTCCAAGTTCGACCCGCGCGACTTCTTAAAGCCGGCCCGTGCTGCGGCCAAGAAGATCTGTATGGATCGGTACATCGAATTTGGTGCTGCCGGACAAGCCAGTAAAATCAAAGGAGTCCCGCTTTCTGAGATTGCGGCCCGTTACAAATCAGGTGCCCTGGCGCAGATGGTCAATTAATGTCCGCTTTATTGCAGTCGAGTATCCGCACCTTGCCGTTGGTGTCCCGCGGCAAGGTGCGTGACATTTATGGGGTCGGTGATGACAAGTTACTTATGATCACCACCGATCGCTTGTCAGCGTTTGACGTGATCATGAGCCGGCCGATTCCCGAAAAGGGCGTGGTCTTAAATCGGCTCACCGATTTCTGGTTCTCCCGTCTGGGCCACATCGTGCCCAACCACCTCACCGGTATTGATCCGGAATCGGTGGTTGACGAATCCGAAGTCGATCAGGTTCGTGGCCGGGCAGTGGTGGCCAAACGGTTAACGCCTGTGCCCGTTGAGGCGGTCGTGCGCGGCTATCTGATCGGCTCCGGCTGGAAGGACTATCAGGCCACCGGCAGCGTCTGCGGAATCGCGTTGCCCAAGGGTCTGGCTCAGGCTGCAAAGTTGCCTGAACCTATCTTCACGCCTGCCCATAAGGCAGAGATGGGTGCCCATGATGAAAACATTTCGTTTGATCAGATGTGTACCCAGGTGGGCCGGGAGCTTGCCGAGAAGATTCGTACGGTGAGCCTTCAGCTCTACCAAGAGGCCAGCAGTTATGCGGCCGAGCGGGGCATCATCATCGCCGATACGAAATTTGAGTTTGGCCTGGACGCATCCGGCACCCTTCACCTTATGGATGAAGTTCTCACTGCGGACTCATCGCGATTTTGGCCTGCCGATGAATACCGTGAGGGCATCAGTCCGCCAAGTTTTGATAAGCAGTTTGTGCGCGATTACCTGGAAACTCTGGACTGGGACAAGGCGCCTCCGCCACCCATGCTGCCCGACCACGTGGTTGAGCGCACCGCGGCTAAATACCGCGAGGCGTTGTTTCGGATTGCGGGCGTGCGGCTACCTGTCGTAGGCGTGGTCATGGGCTCTCAATCCGACTGGGAGGTGATGAAACACGCAGTGGCCATTCTTGATCAGTTCGGCATTCCGCATGAGGCCCGAGTGGTCTCGGCACACCGTATGCCAGACACACTGTATGCCTACGCCGAAGCGGCTCAGGCACGGGGCCTGCGCGGGATCATTGCGGGTGCGGGTGGCGCAGCGCACCTGCCGGGCATGTTGGCGGCCAAGACCACGGTGCCGGTGTTTGGCGTGCCGGTGCCATCGAAATACCTCCGGGGTGAGGATTCTCTGTATTCGATTGTGCAGATGCCCAAGGGGGTTCCGGTCGCCACGTTTGCCATCGGCGAGGCGGGTGCCGCAAACGCCGCATTGCATCTGATCGCGACCCTGGCCTGTGAAGATGAACAGCTGCGTGATCGACTTGCTGCGTTTCGTTCACAGCAGACACAGGCAGCACACTCGATGAATGCCGCCTTAGGCGCTGGATCGCCTACGTAAGCGCCTCTGTCATGATTGGGTTGTTAGGGGGCGGGCAGCTCGGCCGCATGATGATTCAGGCGGCCCATCGCCTCGGCGAGCGCGTGTCAATGATTGACCCGGATCCTCATGGTCCGGCTGCGCAGCTCGCCGACCGGGTGATCGTGGCGCCCTATGACGATTTTGATGCCTTGAATCAGCTTGCCGATCGCGCCAAAGTCTTTACCACCGAGTTTGAAAATGTACCGGCCGAGTCACTGCGGTTTTTGTCCAAGTTCGGACCTACCATGCCCGATGCATCAAGCGTGGCAATTGCCCAGGATCGGATTGACGAAAAGCGATTCATTGCATCGACGGGAGTCGAGGTTGCCCCGCACGCGGTGATTACGCGGGCCGAGGATTTCGAGGACCTCTCTTCGGGTCTTTTCCCGGGGCTTTTGAAATCTGCCCGCCTGGGGTACGACGGAAAAGGTCAGCACAAGGTCCACGATATTGCCCAGGCTCGGATGGCCTGGACAGCGATGGGTTCGGTGCCATGCGTGTTGGAAAAACTGTTGCCGCTTGAGCGCGAGATTTCTGTCATTTGCGCGCGTGACAGTGCCGGCATGATTTCCGTGTTTCCGGTGGGTGAGAACACACACCGCAACGGTATCCTCGCCGTGACCCAGGTGCCTGCACGTATTTCCGACCCACTGGCGGAGCGTGCCCGAGACGCCGCCCACACCATTGTGCAGGCCATGAACTATGTGGGCGTGCTGTGCGTGGAATTTTTTGTGTTGGGCGGTGAGAAGCTGGTCGCCAATGAAATGGCCCCGCGGCCGCACAACAGCGGCCACTATTCGATTGAGGCCTGCACGGCCAGTCAATTTGATCAGCAGGTGTTGATCTGTGCGCAACGGCCTCTGGCCCAGGTGGCATTGACGTCTCCTGCAGTGATGTTGAACGTGCTGGGCGACAGCTGGTTTAAAAACTCGGAGTCACCGGTCGAGCCGGATTGGAATGCAGTACGCGCGCTGCGCGGTGTACACCTTCATCTTTACGGAAAATCTGAACCGCGCGTGGGACGCAAGATGGCCCACGTGACCTGCCTTGGCGAGACGCTCGCAGAGGCCCGCCGTCGTGCCGAAGTGGTGGCCGACATCTTGGGCCTGGATGTCGGCAATGCCTTGGCGTAATTGTGCTTGCGCGTCTGCGACGCCCGACTCACGATGCCTGAGTGTTTAGATTCCGCCAGACCCGAGGCGATTGATCGCGCGGCGGATAGGCTGCATGCAGGCAGCCTGGTGGCCTTTCCGACCGAAACGGTCTATGGCCTGGGCGCAGATGGATTAAATCCCCAAGCGGTTCAGAAGATATTTGCAGCCAAAGGCCGTCCTGCCGATCACCCTCTGATTTTGCATGTCGCCGCGCGTGAGCGCGCGAAAGCGTTGGCGGCCGAATGGCCGACGGAGGCCGATCGTTTGGCGCAAGCGTTTTGGCCTGGGCCAATGACCTTGATTTTGAAGCGTGCTGCACACGTGCCTGATGCGGTGACCGGGGGCCAAGATACCGTTGGTGTACGCATGCCTGCGCATCCTGTGGCCATCGCCTTGCTTTCGGCGTTTGAGCGCATCGGAAGTGGCGTGGTTGCAGCGCCGTCGGCCAATCGTTTTGGTGGTGTTAGTCCAACCCGGGCCAGTGATGTAGTGCAGAGCTTAGGCGATCGATTGGACGATCACGACATCATTCTGGACGGTGGCGATTGCGCAGTCGGCGTGGAGTCCACGATCGTGGACCTCTCCGGCGAACAGCCCCGTATTCTTCGCCCGGGTGGCGTGTCACGTACAGAGATTGAGCGCGTACTCGATGTACCGTTGGCCATGGGCCCGTCGGTGCGGGATGCGGCGGTACCACGGGTGTCGGGTTCGCTGGAGAGTCATTACGCACCGAGTGCAAACACGCTTCTTGTAAACCGCTCAGAGTTCTTGAATGCCGTAGCGCGTTGCCGTGAGACAAACTTGCACGCGTCCCCAACGATCGTGTGTCTGGTGATGGATCCATCACTTATCGTGGCGTTAAGCGCTTTGCCCGGTATGACCTGTATGCGTATGCCGGGGGATCCTGCAGGCTATGCCCACGATCTGTATGCGCGATTACATGATGCGGATCGCCTGGCGCCGCAGTGGATTGTGATTGAAAGGCCGCCGAGCGATGCAGCGTGGGAGGCTGTGGTGGACCGGCTTACCAGGGCATCTGCCTGATCGCTTAGTACACGGTCTTCGCGCAGAGGCTCGGCATCTTGCCAAAAAAGGTTTCGGCTAAAGCAGTGCGTGCACCGAGCTCGGGTGAATTCGTTGTGGTTCGGGGTGCCGCCCAGATGCTGTCCGGGAAAGTGGGGTCGTCGCGCCAGCGAGGGATCAGGTGCCAATGCATGTGCGCCACCTGATTGCCCAGGCTGGCGTGATTGATTTTGTCGGGATGCAGCGTATCGCGCATCTCGTTTTCAATCGCAATCAGCAACTTAAAGAGCTGTTCACGCTCGGGCTTAGCCAAGGCAGTGAGTTCAACGCAATGCCGATTCAGAATGAGCCGCACGTAGCCCGGCAGGTTGGTATCGTCGACCGCGACCAGCCGCCAGAAGGCGCCTCGCCACAGAAGCCGGCCGCCGTCACCCGTACACAGTGGGCAGTTGTCGTGCGGAGCCGAAGAGGGCTCTTCGCGCCGCTCGCCAAGAAAGAGTGATAGCGAACTCATAGTTATTTCCCTGAACAGTGGCCGCCGGTTGAGGCCTCGCCACTGCCAAGTGCGAACGGCGCAGGTTCGATGCGTGGATGGCCCAGTAACCAGTAGTCTACGCTGATCAGACCCAGGAACATGCACCAAAAAAGAATAACGCCGCGTGTCATGCGATGCCTGCCTTCTGACGTGCCTTCACACCAACGATTGAACCCATAAATGCAAATACAAACCACAGCCATCCATGCACACTGGCCGACGCAATGCCGCCCAAGTAGGCACCCACGTTGCATCCATAGGCCAGGCGTGAGCTGTAACCCATGAGCAATCCCGCGAAGATACTGATGGCCAGCGCCGAGGCGCTGGGCCAGGCTTTAAGGTGAAAGTCTTTCTTGGACCAGCGGCTCGCGACCAAGGCACCCCACAGTAAGCCGATGTTGGTGACGGAGGTGATATCCCACAGAATCGGCTCAAGCAGTCGTTCTGCGTGGGGTGTGATGCCCCAGAAGCTGTCGTGGCTCAGATCGCCGCCTGCGGCTGCAAAGAGTTTGGCACCCCAAAGGCCCAATCCATACACGATGCCCCATGGCTGACCGGCCACCACGAGGTGCACGGCATACAGCAGGGCAATCGCAATCGCGCCCCATAGCCAGCGTTGGGGCGCGCCGGGAATGGGCCGTCCGGTGCGTCTTGCGTGGCGTACAGCAACGGCGTAACTGATCACTGCGACGAGAACGCAGAGTGCCAATGTGATCGTCAGCGCTGTGTTCAGCCCGTAGATTTCGACAAGATCAAGAGGCTCGGAGGCCTCGTGCCAGCCGAGGGCCTCGAGTGGGCCGCCCAGTGCTGCCCAGTCTGCTTGATGGGATGCCCCCACGAAACTGCCGGCGATAAATGCTGGCAACACGACCCATGATGTCGGGGAAGACGCCCCTGCTTTGTAGAGTGTTCCAGAGCCGCAGCCATCGGCCAATTGCATAGCAAATCCAAAGGCCACACTGCCAATGATGAGCGCCCAGGTGATCGGTGCGACTGCCCCACTGATTTCATCGGCATAAAACGTGAGCAGTGGAAAGGCCAGCACGGCACACAGGGCCATCAGCACCATCTGCCCAATCATGCCCCATGGGTCTTTGGAGACCAGCAGGTTGCGCCATCCGGTGGTAAATCCGAAGCGGGCCGCACTTAAGGCAGCACCAAAGCCAAGGCCGAGCAGGAGCAAGAATCCCGCGCGCCAGCCGGCCACCCAGGTCAGCGCCGCCCAGCCCACAAGCGGCGGCAAGAGCAAGAACACGCGATGCATTAGTTTTTCAGATTTGAGATGGCCTGCTTTAGCTGATCGCCGAGCACCTTTGCACGTGACGGTTCGTTATCCATCGGTTGGCGTGATGTGGACCATCCGACCGCAGAGTCGGGGTACATGCGCACATTGGGATGCTGCAGCATTTCAGAAAGTACGAACCAGGTGGTTGCGCTCCAGTGCCCCGTATTGCAAAACGTCACCACATCACGGTCAGGCATCAGTCCTGCGCCCTTGGCCAATGCCTGCAATTCGGGACGCGACAGCAGTTTGCCTGTATTAAGCTGAAACCATTCCTCGTGATCAAAATGTTTTGCGCCCGGCAATGTTCCGGCACGTGCAGCGGAAGAATGTTTTTCGGCGCCGGTGAAATAGTCCTCAGGGCGGCTGTCGGTGAGCAGTAATTTGCTGCTGCGATTGGATTTGAGTTCCTGTGCTAACGAGGCAGTAGTGGGAATCTGGCGGCGATCGAGTCGCACTTGAAACGCGGAGGGTGTGACACGCGCCGGTGCGGTCTCGATGGGGTACTTTAGTGCGCCCCAGGCGCCAAAGCCGCCGTCCAGTATCGAGATCTTTTGCACGCCGGCCAGCTTAAGCGTCCAGTAAAAACGTGCAGCGCCGCCAAAGTCGCTGGGATCGGCACCCGTGTGCGCAATCACAACGTGGCTGGACGGTGTGACGCCCCATTGTTGAAACAGATTCGTAAGCTCTTGGTCAGAGGGTACCTCGCCCGGGTTGGACTCCGGGCCGCGGATACTCGAGTAAGGCGCTGCGACGGCGCCCGGGATGTGGCCGGCAGCGTAGTTCGGTGTTTTTCCATCGCCTTGCGTCAGCTCGCGGATATCCAACACCAGCACGGAGCGGCGTTCAATGGCGACTTTTAATTCCGCTGGCGTGATCAGTGGGTTGGCTGCATGGGCAGAGGAAGGCGCAACGGCAGCTGCAAACGCTATCACAAGACTGGCAATGCCCGTCATCGCGAGCGCACGCAGCCGTGTGCCCGTGCGAAGGAAAAGGGTGTGCGTCAACGTCATCATGAAATCTGTAAAAATAAGTTTGCGGCACCCATGTGGGCAGCGCATTGATGTGGCCGCAAAGGATACGTGAAAAGATCATCAGTCTTTTGCGCTAACGATGAAAACCTTTTTCCATTTTTGAATAAGGATTGGCCATGCAAAACGAGGTTGCCATTCTGGGTGGTGGCTGTTTCTGGTGCCTGGAGGCCGTTTTTCAGCGGCTCAAAGGCGTGCAGTCCGTCGTGTCAGGCTACATGGGCGGCCACGTGGAGTCTCCCACCTACGCCCAGGTCTGTGAGAAGACCACTGGCCACGCCGAGGTGGTGCGCATTGTGTTCGATTCCGCGCAGATCAGCTATCGACAACTGCTCGATGTGTTTTTTGCAATTCACGATCCCACGACACCCAATCGTCAGGGCCACGACATTGGTCCGCAATACCGGTCGATGATTTTTGCAATAAGTCCAGAGCAGGCCGCTCAGGCGGAGATGGCGATGCGGGAGCTCACCGGCCTACCGGGGCCGGTGGTGACCGAGTTGGTGCGCGTTGAGGATCCCGTGGCAGGGCCCATCGCCCACCGTTTCTTTGCGGCCGAGTCAGAGCATCAGAATTATTTTCGTGATCACCCGTGGCAGGGGTACTGCATGGCTGTGGTGGCCCCCAAAGTAGCCAAGGCCGAGCAGCACTTTACGGCGCTAATCGCTCAATAGTCCATTGGGCAGGCCGGCCGAATGTGGCCGTGGCGCGATAGCGAATGCGGTCGTGAAGCCGTGAGGGTCGGCCTTGCCAGAACTCAAACATGTCGGGGGTGAGGCGATATCCGCCCCAGTGACTCGGCCGTGGTGGATCGATGGACGACTCTTCCGGGAATGTTTCTTGAAGATTTTTCTGCCGAAGCTCAAGCCATTCACGGCTCGGAATGACCTCGCTCTGCGGAGAGGCCCAGGCCCCCAATTTGCTGCCTAATGGACGCGACCGGAAATACTCTTCCGATTCTTCCGGCGACACTTTTGCAACTTTCCCATCAATGCGGACTTGGCGTTCAAGTTCGGGCCAGAAAAAAACAAGGCTGGCATAGGGGTTGGCAGCAAGGGCCTGGCCTTTACGGCTGTCGTAGTTGGTAAAAAAGGTTACCCCGAGGTCGTCGATCCCTTTGATCAGCACAATGCGAGCCGAGGGCCGGCCATTGGGGTCGATGGTGCACAACGTCATGGCGTTGGCCTCAAGCACTTCGGCGTTGAGCGCCTCTTGAAACCACTGCTCAAATTGTTGGGTGGGATTGGCATGCACATCGGTGATTTCGAGCGAGGCCTGGGCATAGTCTTTGCGCAGGTTCGCAATACGTTGCGGGTTTGACGTGGGGCTGCTCATGGCAATCTCCGAGAGTGATTCATGGGTGCGAGAACGGATTCAATGGCTTCGGCGACATTGAGCAGTTCAAGATCTTCTGCCCAACGGCCAACCAGCTGCAGCCCAACCGGAAGCGCTGGTGCGCCCTCGACAGGCGCTGCAAAGCCCGCAGGAATGGAGATGGCGGGAAGTCCGGCCATCGTGATCATGAAATTCGATGCGAGCCAATCAATATACGTTTCCAGGGGTTGTCCATTGATCTCGGTAATGTAGGGCGTGTTCAGATCGAAGGGCAACACCTGGTTGGTGGGTCCGGCAATTGCATCAAGCTGATGTGCATTCATGTAGTCGGTGAGTGCTGCACGCGCGACCCCACGGATCTTTTGGGCTTCGGTGATCTGCTGGGCATTGAGCAGCAGGCCCTGCTCAATGTTCCACACCACCGTGTCTTTCAATTGTGATTTGTGCTGTGCGTAGAGGTCGCTGAATTCGGCGACGAAGTATTCACCACGCAGCGTAAGAAATGCGCTGCGCAGATCGGGAAGGTTTGGAAAACCAGGTACAAGCTCAATGTGCTGCATGCGCAGTTGATCTTCACAGCGCTGCATGGCATCGGTGACGGCATGCTCTACGGGCAGGCCACCCCAATCGGGGCACCATCCGATGCGCAGCCGTCGCCCGCGACGTTGGTCGGCGCGAGCCTTGCTCTGTTGGGTACGCAGTTCGACCCATTGTTGAAGGGTGCGATCCGGCCTGCAGCCGTGGGGGTCGAAGATCGCCAGAAAGAGTTCGCGGGTGTCGTCGACCGATCGGCCCATAGGCCCCACCATCGACAGTGTGTTGAACGGATTGGCACCCGTCTGCAGCCGTGGGTCCAGATGGCTCGATGGTCGAAGGCCGGTCACGCCGCAAAAACTTGCGGGGTTGCGCAGTGAGGCGGCCAAGTCAGAGCCATCGGCAAGGCAGACCATTTCTGTGGCCAGGGCTACGGCCCCGCCGCCGGTGGAGCCGCCGCAGGTCCGATCAGGGTCCCAGGGGTTTCGGGTCGCGCCGAATACGGTGTTGAAGGTCTGCGATCCGGCCGCGAACTCGGGCGTGTTGGATTTCCCGACCAGTAGGGCCCCCGCCCCACGGATGCGCCTCACGATTTCGCTGTCGTTGGCAGGGACATGGTCCTGAAAGAGAGGGCTGCCGAAGGTGGTGCGAATCCCTCCGGTCTCGAACATGTCTTTTGCGCAATACGGCATACCGGCCAGCGGTCCCACGCTTGCCGAGGACTTTTTATTTCGGCCTCTGGCCACCATGTTGTCCAGTTGGCGGGCTTCGTCGACGGCACGGTCCAGGCAGAGGGTCGGCAGTGCGTTGAGCCGGGGGTTGTGCCGGGAGATCCGGTCGATGTGGGCCTGCAAAAGCTCGCTGAAGGAGAGCTCCAGGCGGGCCAGTTGGACCCGCAGTTGGGCGATGGAAGGAGGCTTCATCCCCACCATTTTAGGCGCTCCTAGGCGTTTGCCCGGGGCTCGAGGGGGCCCTGGCCTGGACTATTGTCGATACACTGTCTAGGACGTCAATTGATTGCTTTTATTAATCAATAAGTTTATTTCAATTGGACTCGTCTAAGAATCCGGCCTAGGATTTGGGTGTTCAGGCGGTTGTTGCAGGGCCCCTTTTCCTGCGGTGATGGCCTGGCACCGGTGCGACTTCGAATCCATTCGAGGTCTTTGTTGTTTAACTAAAGGAGATCGTTTCATGCCTCAACTCAAAGGTACGAAGACTCACCAGCATCTGAAGGATGCATTCGCAGGTGAGAGCCAAGCCAACCGTCGTTACCTGTACTTCGCGAACAAGGCCGACGTAGAGGGTTACACCGAAGTCGCCGCGCTGTTCCGTTCCACCGCCGAAGGTGAGACCGGCCACGCACATGGTCACCTGGATTACCTGGCACAAGTGGGCGACCCCGCCACCGACATGCCCATTGGTGACTCCGCATCGAACTTGAAGTCTGCTGTTGCTGGCGAGACCCATGAGTACACCGACATGTACCCGGGCATGGCCAAAGACGCACGTTCGGAAGGTTTCGACGAAATTGCCGATTGGTTTGAGACTCTGGCCAAGGCCGAGCGCTCGCACGCCAACAAGTTCCAGAAGGCACTCGAAGCTCTGGCTGCCTAAGCCTTAGTTTTTTGCTGTAACGACTGGAAAGCAGTTGATCTGCAGGGCCTCAGGCAGCTGGGGCTCTGTGGAGCACATGTTTCCCCTCCCACCCCCTGGTTTAGAAAGAGTCCCTATGACGGTTCGTGAAGGTTCTTTGGAAGCGCCCACCCGGCATCCGATCGATTGGAAAAGCAAAGCGTTTTACGACGAGAAAGCCTGCTTCGACGAGATGGAGCGGGTGTTCGACATTTGCCACGGCTGCCGCCGATGCGTGAGCCTGTGCAATTCCTTTCCGCGGCTGTTCGACCTCATCGACGAGGGCCCCACGGGCGAGATGGACGGCGTCCCACGCGAGAAATATTGGGAAGTGGTGGACCAGTGCTACCTGTGCGATGTCTGCTACATGACCAAGTGCCCCTATGTGCCTCCCCACCCGTGGAACTTGGATTTCCCGCATTTGATGCTGCGTGCCAAGGCCATTCAATTTAAAAAAGGTACGCCCACCAAGTTTCGCGACACCACGTTGTCGAATACGGCAGCCAACGGAAAGCTGGCATCGATTCCAGTGGTGGTGCAGGCCGTCAACGCGTTGGCGAAGAACAAAACGGCACGTGGCATTGGTGAAAAAGTGCTGGGCGTGCACAAAGACGCCTGGCTGCCCGAGTTCGCCAGCAAGTCATTTGAAAAGACAGCGGCAACATCAAAAGCCCTGCCGGTCAAAGACGGCGCCAAGACCCCGGGTAAAGTCGCAATCTATTCCACTTGCTACGTGAATTGGAACGAGCCCGGCATCGGTCACGATCTGATCAAGGTGCTTGAGCACAACGAGATTCCTTATGTGGTGGTGGAAAAGCAGGCCTGCTGCGGCATGCCCAAGCTTGAGCTCGGCGATCTGGAGTCGGTGGAGCAGCTCGCCAAACAGAATCTTCCGGTGTTGGCAAAGCTCGCCCGCGAAGGCTACGCCATCGTGACGCCGATCCCGTCATGCACGCTGATGTTCAAGCAAGAGATTCCCTTGATGTTCCCGAATGATGCCGATGCCCAGGCGGTGAAGGCGGCTATGTTTGATCCGTTTGAGTATTTTGTCGGCCGCCAGAAAGACGGCCTGCTCAAGACGGACTTTAAACAGGGCCTTGGCAATGTGTCGTATCACATCGCCTGCCACCTCCGTGTTCAGAACGTGGGTCAAAAGACCCGCGAGATGCTCGAGATGGTCCCCAACACTGCAGTCAACACGGTGGAGCGTTGCTCTGGCCACGCCGGCACCTGGGGTGTCAAGAAAGAATTCCACGAGATCGCCATGAAGATTGGCCGGCCCGTGTTTCGCCAGATGGGCGAGCACCCCAAGGCCAACGGTGGTCAAGGGGGCGCTCCTGATGTGGTGGCCTCGGACTGTCAGCTGGCGGGGCATCACATTGAGCAAGGCATGGCCGGTGCAGCCGATGGCAAGGTCGCCCATCCCTTGTCGCTGCTGGCACGGGCTTACGGTTATTGATGACGAAAGGATATTTGGAGAATGAACATGGCACAAATTTCACGCGACTCGCTCTGGACTCTCGAGCACTACGCACGTATTCGTAATCAGTTTCGTCAGGAAGTGATGGCGCACAAGCGTGTGCGTCAGGTAGCCCTTGGCGATCACATTACCCTGTTTTTTGAAGATGAAAAAACCGTTCGCTATCAGATTCAGGAAATGCTTCGCATTGAAAAGACATTCGAAGAGGCTGGCATTCAGGACGAACTCGATGCCTACAACCCTCTGATTCCCGATGGCCGCAATTTCAAGTGCACCATGATGATCGAGTACCCGGATCCTGCGCAACGTAAGATCGAGTTGGCCAAACTGAAGGGCGTTGAAGATCGTGTGTACATTCAAGTTGAAGGCCGCGAAAAGGTCTATGCCATCGCGGATGAAGATCTTGAGCGTGAGAACGAAGAGAAAACGTCTTCTGTCCACTTCATGCGATTTGAACTCGACGACGACATGGCTGCAGCCCTTAAATACGGTGTTGCGTTGTCGATGGGCGTTGACCATCCCCACTGCACCGTGAAGGTCGATCCCGTGTCGGCCGAAACGCGCGCGGCCTTGGTGAAAGATCTGGCCTGATCTGACTGCGCGAACCGGCGCTGGGATTGCCGTGACGGCACGGCAAATCCTGCGCCCGTGCCAGGATTTTTGGCCTCCTGTCGGCGCTATGATTCGGCTATGAGCGCACCCGCAAAAAATGTTCTTGGAGGCCCGTTGCAACCCTGC
>JBDLRC010000065.1:0-11629 GCA_039800265.1 Pseudomonadota bacterium | reverse complement strand
AGGTTCAAATCCTGCCCCCGCTACCAAATTCCTTTTTCCATGAACGCCCCACCAGTGCTCTACACGAGTGTCACGATGGGCTACAGCGATTCGGAAGACCGGCTGTGGCTTCGGCTGGTTGACGGCGCCCATGAAGCCAAGTTTTGGCTCTCACGGCGGATTGCACTTCCCATGCTGGAGCGCTCTTACGAACTCTTAACGCAGGCCCAGGATCGTGGCGAGGCTCGTCAGAGCCACCAGAGTGCGGTCAAGGAATTTCTCGAACGCAAGGGTGATCGGCCTCCACCGCCAAACCGCGAGGTGGCGTCCGGCCCCGCCATGGGCCTTGTTGCCTCGATCGATATCACGGTGAGTGAGCAGGGCGCCCGCTGGGTTTTTTCATCGCCGGTTTCAGGCACGGCTGCATTTCAGGCCGATCGCACACAGGCCCACCAACTGCTCGAGGTGCTCTGGTCCAAGGTCCGTGAGGCCCGTTGGTCAGAGCAGGCGCCTTGGTCTAGCCAAGACCCAGCAGCGTGATGCCTGCAACCATCAGGGCGGCGGCGCCGAGCCGAGAGATCAGATGGCCCTCGTTCAAAAATTTCGCACCTGCAAGCACGCCCAACAAAATGCTGATTTCGCGGGCCGGCGCGACAAGGCTTAGGGGAGCGATCTTCATCGCCATCAAGACAAGCATGTAGGCCAATGGCGAGAGCACGGCCACCGTGAGCAAAACCTTTGCATCTTGCCGTGCCCACACCGGCAGTGCTGCGCGATCAAACCAGAGTGCCGGAAGAGTAAGCATCACACGCATCACAATTGAGCCCCAGTAAAAAAGCATCACGGGCACCCCGACCGCGGTTACAGATTGCTGGTCCCAGACGGTGTAGATGGCAATCATGCTGCCGCAGAGCACTGCGAATCCAATGCCCTTAAGCTGTGCAGGTCCCATGTGGGTAGCCTTGGCGCCCGAGAGTCCAATCCACACCGATCCTGCAATGATCAAGAGGGCTCCCGTGATGCCCCACCACGTCGGTGATTCGTTGAGCCACACGACAGCAGCAAGCACCGACAGCAGGGGGCCGGTTGCGCGCGCCAGCGGATAGGCCAGTGACAGGTCAGCGCTTTTGTAGGCGCGAAGCAGCAGCCAAAAATAGGCAATGTGCACCACCGCACTTCCGAACATGGCGATCAGCCAGTCTGGATTGAAGTTTTCAATGCTCGGCAGTAGCAGCCAGACCGGAATCGCCCAGACAATGATCTCGGCAATTCCAAGCAAGGCAAAAAAGGACAGTCCGCTACCGTGCGCTTTTTTGAGCGCGATATTCCACCCGGCGTGGCAAACGGCCGCACCCAACACCAACAGCAATGCAAAGGTAGGCAATGACTTGACGCAGTCTGCTTAACGTAAGGTTTCAGAGAGGTGCACCAGACTCTGGCCGCGTGCCCGCGCCGCAGTCACCTGATCCCATGCGGGCCGACGCCAGCAGTTAAAGCCGTGGTCAACGTTGGGGTGCACCACGATGCGCACGTTACTGCGGCCCTTCATGGCCTTGCGGACTGCGGTAACAGCCGAGGCGGGTATGTAGCCATCCTTCTCTGCAAAGTGGAAAAGCATGGGGCACGTTATGTCATCGGCCTTGTCCAAATGCTGATGGATACCACCGCCGTAATAACAGACTGCGGAATCTACGCCCGCCTGCGCAGCGGCTACAAAACTAAGCAGTCCGCCCATACAAAAGCCAAGTGATCCCACCTGCCCTGAGCAGGCCTTATGGCGGCGTAGTGCATCGACAGTGGCCTTGAGGTCGTTCGCGGTCTGCTCGATGTTCAACCCAGCAAGAAGCGCGAGTCCGCGATCAAATCCGGTCTGGTCGTAGTTCAGCTCCAAGCGTGGCTGATCGCGCCAAAAGATGTCGGGCGCAAGCACGCAATAGCCGTCGGCTGCGTATTGATCCGCAACAGCACGTATGTGTTCGTTGACGCCGAATATCTCTTGAATGATGACCAGTCCGGGGCCTTTACCCGTGGGAGGTAGGCTTACATAGGCGTCGAAGCGTTCGCCGCGGTCGTTGGTGATGGGCATCCAGGAAGAAGGCATGGCAGTGGTCTCCGTTGGTTGGGGGCAGGGCTTTCCCGTAACATGGGGGCTTGATTAAAAAAGATTATCGACCAAGGTAGGCAGCGTGGCATTCGGATTTCTACGACTTCGATGGGTATGGGTAGGGGGATTGGTGTTGGTGGCCGTCGGGCTTTATGCCTGGATGGGGCAGGCCCAGACCGTGCAGTCCACGCCGGTAGTGCAGGCGTACCCCTCGCAAGCGATTTCGGTCTTAAACGCTACGGGCTATGTCGTGGCCCAGCGCAAAGCGGCGTTGTCCTCAAAAGCCACAGGGCGACTCGAGTGGCTCGGGGTGGCAGAGGGGTCCTCAGTGACTGCCGGCCAGGTGCTTGCTCGGCTCGAGAGTCGTGATGTGGTCGCACAGCTGGACCAGGCCCGCGCCCAGGTGGGGGTTGCCCAGGCCGATCTTCGGGATGCCCAGCAACATGCGCAGCGCAGTGAGCGGCTCCTTGGCCAGAAATTCATTTCGGCTTCATCGCACGACGCCACCATCGCCCGGCTTGAGAAGGCGAAGGCCGCCGTTGCGGCCGCCGAGGCAGCCCAGCGTGTTGCTGAGGCGAACGTTGCGCAGACCGAAATACGCGCACCGTTTGATGCTGTCGTGCTCACCAAAAATGCAAATGTCGGCGATAACATCACCCCGTTTTCATCGGCTGCCGATTCCAAAGGTGCTGTTGTTACCATCGCCGATATGAGCACGCTCGAGGTCGAGACCGATGTCTCGGAGTCAAACATTGGCAAGCTCAGCATCGGGCAGCCTGCCGAGATTGCCTTGGATGCACTGCCGGGCGAGCGCTTCTTGGGCGAGGTGGTGCGAATGGTTCCCACGATGGACCGATCCAAGGCGACGCGTCTGGTCAAAGTAAAGTTTCAGTCTCGGGATGACCGCGTGCTGCCCGACATGTCTGCCAAGGTTGTATTTTTGCAGCGGCCGCTGACGGCAAAAGAGCAGCAGCCGATTGTGGCGGTCAGTCGGCAGGCGCTTGCACCGTGTGGTGAAAATGTATGTGTCTATGTGATTGAGCAAGACCATGTGAAGCAGGTGGTGGTCGGCCCATCCCAAGCGTCGGATGCGGGGGGGGATCTCGTGCCGGTGCCCATGCTGAAGCCGGGCGCCCGGGTCGTGATTCGGCCATCAGGGCTTCGGGATGGTCAGCGCATACGCATAACGGCCTCATGATTGAGCTGCGCGGCGTCACCAAAAGTTACCGTCGCGGTGGGCAGTCCATTCCGGTGCTTAACGACCTTACGCTCTCGGTGGCCTCGGGTGACTTTTTAGCCCTGATGGGTCCCTCGGGTTCGGGCAAAAGTACATTGCTCAATTTGATCGCAGGTATTGATCGGCCCGATCGCGGAGAAATTGTGATCGATGGCCGAGACATCTCACAGCTTTCAGAATCGGAACTCGCCAAATGGCGGGCGACCCATGTCGGTTTTATTTTTCAGTTCTACAACCTGATTCCGGTCCTTACCGCCTATGAAAATGTTGCCCTGCCTCTGGCGTTGACATCGGCCACGGCGTCTGAAAAAGACCGGCGCGTGAAAGAGGCATTGGCCACGGTGGGGCTCTCCGACCGTATGGATCACCGGCCAAGCGAGCTGTCGGGTGGGCAGCAGCAGCGGGTCGCGATTGCCCGGGCGTTGATTACTGACCCCGCGATGATTGTGGCCGATGAGCCCACCGGCGATCTCGACCGGCAGTCGGCAGCAGAGATTCTTGCCATGCTCGAGCGGCTGCACCGCGATTCGGGCAAAACGATTCTGATGGTGACGCACGATCCGAAGGCGGCCGAATATGCGCGGGCGATTCTGCATTTGGAAAAAGGCCAGCTCGAGAGCAGCGCCTCCTACTGATCCGCGATCACGATTGCGCCGATGCTGATTGCACGACTCTTGTTTCGTAATATTTGGCGCCACCGGGCACGCGCAGTGTTAACGCTGCTGGGCCTCGTGGTCGCAACATTGGCGTTTGGGCTGCTCTCCACGGTGGTCAGTGCCTGGTATGCCGGCGCGGAGGGCGCATCGAACGCGCGGCTCATCACTCGAAATTCCATCTCATTGGTTTTTCCTTTGCCCATGAGCCATGCAGACCGGCTGCGTCAGGTCGATGGTGTTGCCAGTATTTCATGGGCCAATTGGTTCGGAGGCATCTACAAGGAGCCGCGCAACTTTTTCCCACAGTTTGCGGTGGACCCCCCCTCGTATTTGGCGGCGTACCCCGAATACGTTGTTTCTGAAGAGGACCGCAGCCGTTTCCTTCGTGACCGTCGCAGTGTGTTGATTGGCCGAAAAATCGCGACCACCCACGGACTGCAGGTCGGCGACAGCATGACCCTTCGCGGAACGATTTATCCGGGCGATTGGCAGTTTCAGGTCGCCGGCATTTACGACGGGAAAACAGCCGCAACGGATACCGCACAGCTGTTTTTTCACTGGAACTATTTGAATGAAGACAGCAAACGCCGCGGCCTTTCAAGGTTTTACAACAGCACGGGTGTCTTTATTCTTACGATTGCTGAGCCTCACCGCGCGGCCGAGATCAGCCTTCAGGTTGATTCATTATTTCGCAATTCTGCGTACGAAACATTGACCGAGACTGAAAAGGCGTTTCAGCTCGGGTTCGTGGCCATGACCGAGGCCATTGTGGTGGCGATTCAGTTGGTCTCGTATGTTGTCATTCTGATCATTTTGGCCGTGATGGCCAACACCATGGCGATGACAGCCCGTGAACGCACCGGCGAGTACGCCACGCTGAAGGCCCTGGGATTTTCTCCGGCGTTCGTCGCTGGCCTGATCACGGCCGAGTCGCTGCTGCTTGCCTTGATCGGTGGTGTGGTGGGTGCGGCCCTGACCTTTCCTGTGGCCAACGCCTTTGGGGGTGCGATGGGCACATTGTTTCCGGTGTTTCAGGTCGCACCGATGACATCGGCTCTGCAACTCATTTTGGCGGTCGGCGTGGGCCTAGTTGCAGCGGCGATTCCTGCGTGGCGTTCATCGCGCGTGTCGATTACCGAGGGTCTGCGCGCCGTCTAGGCCGCATACATACGATGCTCACTGCGATCCCAATCCATTACAGCCTGCGGAATCTCTGGGTGCGGCGTATCACCACGGTGTTAACGGCCGGTGGTATGGCCTTGGTGGTGTTTGTGTTCGCCACATCACTGATGTTAGATGCGGGGTTAAAGCGCACCCTCGTGTCCACGGGGGAGCCCGACAACGTTGTGGTGACGCGTAAAGGATCCACGACCGAGGTGCAGAGTGCAGTCGAGCGGCATCAGGCGGCTCTGGTGGCGGCACTTCCCGAGGTCGCTGTGATTGGTGAGCCCTTAGCCTCGCGTGAGATCGTGATGCTGATCAGTCTTGCCAAGCGCAGCAGCGATAAAGTCTCCAACGCCATGATTCGCGGGATGGAGCCCGTGGGGGTAAGCATGCGTCGTAAGGTGCGGCTGATCGAGGGCCGCATGTTTCGCAAAGGCTCCAATGAGATCGTGGTGGGCCGCAGTGTGCGGGCCCAGTTTGCTGGTGTTGATGTGGGGGAGATGATCACATTTGGCGGCCGGCAGTGGCAGGTCGTCGGCGTGATGGACGGTGGCCGTAGCGGCTTTGATTCCGAGATCTGGGGCGATGTGGATGCATTGATGCAGTCGTTTCGGCGTCAGGCGTATTCATCGGTGATCGTTCGGTTGAACAGCCCTGAGTCATTTGATGCGTTGATCGAAAAACTTGCGCGAGACGTAAGGATTCCTCTGTCGGCGAAGCGCGAGGCCGAGTATTACGCGGAACAGTCCGCGGGTCTTTCGCGCTTCATTCAGATTCTGGGCCTTACGCTTGCGGTCATTTTTTCAATCGGTGCCATCATCGGGGCCACGATCACGATGCAGGCGGCAGTCGCATCGCGCACCTCCGAAATCGGCACACTGCGGGCACTGGGCTTTCAGCGGCGTTCGATTCTCCTGGCCTTTCTGGCGGAGTCGGTCGGACTCTCGTTGCTTGGCGGCATGGTGGGTCTGGTCTTGGCGTCGGGCATGCAGTGGGTGGAATTTTCGACGACCAATTTCCAGAGTTTTTCTGAGCTCGCCTTTGGGTTTGAACTTTCAGTGGGGATCGCGATCGGATCCTTGTGTTTTGCGGTGGCGATGGGCATCGCGGGCGGTCTGATGCCGGCCATTCGGGCATCGCGAATTGGAATTGTTGAGGCACTTCGATGCGGTTAGCCTGGTTCATGACATGGCGCGACATCCGGCAAGGCGGTGCCACGCTGCTGGCCCTTGCGCTCATTGTTTCCGTGGCGGCGGTCAGTGCAGTGGGGCTGCTTGCCGATCGCGTGCGCCAGGCATTGGCCACCGATGCCCAGGCTACGTTGGCGGCCGACCTAGTATTGGCCTCTGATCGTCCGACACCGATGGCATGGCAGCAACTGGGCACTGATCAGGGTTTACGCATGGTCATGGGCGCCCAATTTCCGAGCATGGCCCAGGCGGGGTCGGGGGAAAACGCCCGAAATCTTTTGGCTGCGGTCAAGACCGTGACTCAGGGCTATCCGCTGCGTGGCGCGATAGAACTCCAGACCCGTGCAGGGCTGGTCCGAAATCCCACCCTGGGATTGAACGAGGCCTGGGTCGATCCCGCACTTGCCGCAACGCTTGGTCTGTCCATCGGCGATAACGTACGACTGGGCCAAGTGGCGTTCCGTGTCGCCGGCCTTATCGTGCAGGAACCGGATCGCGGCATGAATTTCGTGAACCTCTCGCCGCGGATCATGATTCGTCACGAACGGCTTGCCGATACGGGCCTCGTACAGCCGGGCAGTCGTATCAGCTACCGCCTCTGGTTGGCGGCGCCTCAGGGTCAATCATCGGCCATGGTGAGCGAGTTGGCTAACGCCATTGCGCCCACATTGGGCCGCGGTGAGCGAATGGAAACGCTGGATAACGCGCGTCCTGAGCTCCGGAATGCCTTGGACAGGGCCTATGCTTTTTTATCGTTGACCGGTATGTTGGCCTCACTGACTGCGGCGGCAGCAGTTGCGCTGGCCAGTCAGCGATTTGTTCGACAGCATCTTCAGTCGTCTGCCGTGTTGAAGTCGTTGGGGGCCACACAGGGCCGTTTGGCAGGTTGGTGGGCGATGGAATTGGCGGTCGTCACTTTGGGCGCGATCGTTCTCGGCATGGCATTGGGCTGGGCGATACAGATGGTCTTGGCCCAGCTTGCAGCCCAGATCTTGCGTCTTCCGCTTGCCTCTGTCTCATGGGTGCCGTTTGCGCAGGCTGCAGGCGTGGCTGGCGCGATGGTGTTGGGATTTGCGGTACCGCCTCTTCAGGCATTAAAAAAGGTTCCAGCGGTGCGTGTCCTGCGAGAGGACATACCTTCGACATCGGTATCGGGAAAGCTCTGGGCCCTGGCCATGTTCATTGCGGTCTGGTTTGTGCTTTGGCTGGGTACAGGCAACGCACAGCTGGCAGCGATCACCGCGGGCGGATTTGCGGTGGCGGGTGCTGTGTTCGCCGTGGTGTCGTGGATCGTGTTTCGACTTTTGCCGATGTCACTCTTGCTCTCGGATAGCGTTGGCCGTGCAGGCCGCATCGGGGCAATCGGCTGGGCCTGGCGCAATACCGTGCGTGGACTGCAGCGCCGAGGGGCAGCGTTGGCCTTGCAGGTGCAGGGCGTCGCCATGGCCTTAACTGCCTTGTTTTTATTGACCACGGTGCAGGCTGATTTGGTTCAGGCATGGCGTCTGTCGACACCGCCAGATGCACCTAATCGTTTCGTGTTGAACATTCAAACCGAACAGCGGTTTGCGGTGGCCGACAGCATTCGGTCGGCCGGGCTGGGGCAGCCCACCGTATTTCCGCTGGTGCGCGGCCGTCTGATCGGTATCAATGGCCGGCCCGTGCAGCCATCGGACTATGAAGACGATCGCGCGCAGCGTCTGGTCGATCGTGAATTTAATCTAACGTATGCAAAGAATATCCCCGCCCATAACCGACTGCTGAGCGGCCAACCGATGGATCCTGATCGTATGGAGGTCTCGGTCGAGCAGGGCATTGCAAAGACGTTGGGTATTGGCCTGCATGACCGGCTGCTGTTTGATATCGCGGGCGACACGGTGGAAGTCACCGTGCAAAACATTCGTGGCCTGCGTTGGGACAGCATGCAGCTGAACTTTTTTATGATTCTTACCCCTGCAGCGCTTGGCGATGCACCGCAGAGTTGGATCACGTCGGTCCATGTGCCCACCAATGCGCAGGGCCTGCCCGCGGTGGATCTGACCAAGCGGCTGCTGTCGTCGTTTCCTGGCCTGACGGTGTTTGATCTAAGTGCGTTGGTGAATCAGTTGCAACGCATCTTGTCGCAAGTGATTGCCGCAGTGCAGATGTTGTTTGGATTTGCATTGGCCAGTGGCGTGCTGGTGCTATGGGCCGCGTTGTTGGCCACGCGGGATGCTCGCGTTCGGGAAGCCGCGGTCTTTCGGGCCTTGGGCGCAAGCCGTCGGCAGCTCTCCCTAGCCCAGTGGTTTGAATTGGCGCTGGTCGGGGGGTTGGCCGGATTTTTGGCCGCGGCAGCATCCCTAGGGATTGGGGCGATACTGGCCGAGAGGGTGTTTTCGTTGGCGCTCGATGTCCGTTGGGCGGCGCTGGCATGGGGGGCATTGATTGGGGCTGGGATCGCTTGTCTGGCCGGTTGGATTGCCCTTCGGCCGGTACTCAACACGCCCGCATGGCGGAGCCTTCGAGAGAGCACGTAATTATCACGATGCGAAATTTTAATTTCTCATTGTGAAATATTCCTGGTGCGAGGCAGCATTTTATTTTTTCATCGTGAAAAACAATGTTTCGCCATACAAAATATAAATCTAACTTTATGTTTTTGTTAGGTTATTTATTTCGTATTAAAAAACTCGGGAATGTATTGCGAAGCAGCGGGTTTTTTTAGGATGAGGGTTCTATTTTTACGGGAGAACCCTCATGTCGAACCGCCAAATGGAAGCCCAAAAGCTTCAAAAAGAATGGACCGAAAACCCTCGCTGGCGCGGAATTAAGCGCGGCTACACAGCAGAAGATGTCGTGCGTCTGCGCGGCTCGTTGCAGCCCGAGCACACCCTGGCCAAGCGTGGCGCCGAGAAGCTCTGGAATCTCGTGACCACAGAGCCCTTTGTGAATTCGTTGGGCGCCCTTACCGGGAATCAGGCGCTGCAGCAGGCCAAGGCTGGCTTGAAGGCGGTTTATCTGTCGGGTTGGCAGGTGGCAGGTGATGCCAACCTGGCCGGCGAGATGTACCCCGACCAGTCACTCTATCCCGCGAACTCTGTGCCCATGGTGGTCAAGCGCATCAACAACACCTTCACACGCGCTGATCAGATTCAGTGGATGGAGGGCACCAACCCGAGCGATCCCGGATACACGGATTACTTTTTGCCCATCGTGGCTGATGCAGAGGCTGGTTTTGGTGGCGTGCTCAATGCCTTTGAACTCATGAAGTCGATGATCGAGGCGGGCGCCGCAGGCGTGCACTTCGAAGATCAATTGGCATCGGTAAAGAAATGCGGCCACATGGGCGGGAAGGTGCTCGTGCCATCACGAGAGGCTGTCGCCAAGCTCGTAGCTGCCCGTCTGGCCTCGGATGTCATGGGCGTGCCCACGGTGTTGCTGGCCCGTACCGATGCAGAGGCTGCCGATCTGATCACCTCCGATGTCGATGAAAACGACAAAGCGTTCTTGACAGGCGAGCGAACCGTTGAAGGCTTTTATCGCACCAAGCCAGGCCTTGAGCAGGCTATTTCGCGCGGCCTCGCATACGCCCCGTACGCCGACATGATCTGGTGTGAGACCGGCAAGCCCGATTTGGCGTTTGCCAAGGCATTTGCAGAGGCCATTCACAAGCAGTTCCCAGGCAAGATGTTGGCGTACAACTGCTCGCCAAGCTTTAACTGGAAGAAAAATCTTGACGACACCACCATCGCGAAGTTCCAGCGTGAACTCGGTGCGATGGGCTACAAGTTCCAGTTCATCACATTGGCAGGCTTCCACAGCCTGAACTACTCCATGTTCAATCTTGCCTATGGCTATGCTCGCGAGAACATGAGTGCCTTTGTGGAGCTTCAGCAGGCTGAGTTTGCTGCGGCTGAGAAAGGATTCACGGCAGTCAAACACCAACGTGAAGTGGGCACCGGTTATTTCGATGCTGTCACGACCACGATTGAGCGTGAGGCCTCCACAGCTGCATTAAAAGGTTCAACCGAAGATGAGCAATTCTTCGACGACAAGGCTGCCGCAAAGAAAGTAGCCTGATCTAACGTCTGTCCTGACTCGGGGAGACTGCGGCGCTTGGTGTCGACATGCCAAGCGCCGTTTTTATGCCTTCAGGGGTATCGCCCTGGGCGAGGCGAAAGCCTGCCTTGCCATCTTGCCCTAAGGCCTTGGCGAGCACGGGCAGCGCAACAGCCAAGTCATCGTAAAGACCAAAGGGTGGATTGATCACGACCATGCCGCTGCCTTGCAATCCAAGGCCGTCGCGCAGTGCACTACGCACCGTCAACTGAGCGTGGAGTACGTCGCGGATAGCACATCCCGCCACCTGGCGCAGGAGTCGCTCGACCTGATAGCGGGCGATCACCGGATACCAGATCATATAGACGCCTGTCGAGAATCGTGTCAACGCATCACGTAGCGCTTTGATCACCAGCCCATAGTCGGCGCGCATTTCGTAGGGCGGATCAATCAAGACCAGTCCACGGCGTGAGGGTGGGGGCAGTAATGCCCTTAGCTGTTGAAAGCCGTCTTTACGCTCGGCTTTGAGCTGGCGCGGGCGTCCACGCAACGCGGCTTGAAGAGGCCCGATGTCCGAGGGGTGCATCTCAAACGCACGCAGACGATCGTCGTCACGCAAAAGCATCTGTGCGAGCAGTGGCGAGCCTGGATAGTGCGTGAGCCGGCCCCCTTTGTTGAACGTCTTGACCAGATCCACATAACGCGTGATCGGCTCTGGCATGGCCGAGGCGGCCCAGAGCTTTCCGATGCCGCTCGGCCATTCGGCCTTATCGCGCACCAAGGGGCTTTGCAGCGTGTAGAGGCCGGCGCCCGCGTGGGTATCCACCACCAGAAACGGTGCTTCTTTTTTCTTAAGAAGCGTGAGGCTGCTCACCAGGGTGATGTGTTTGAGTACGTCGGCATGATTGCCGGCATGGAAGGCGTGTCGGTAGGCGAACATGGTCAGTACTCTACCGGTTCCGGATCCAGGCTTCGCCAGAGGTACCACGTGGCCACCGTGCGATAAGGTTGCCATGGCCGAGAGATACGCGAAAGGGTGCTTGCTGAGAGCGCTCGGCCCTGCCGATAATGGAGCGCAATTGCTTTTTGCAGCCCCAGGTCGGCCGACGGAAATACATCGGGCCTCCCCAACGCAAACATCAGGGCCATTTCGGCAGTCCAGCGGCCGATGCCACGAATCTGGGTGAGCCGGGCGATGGCTGCAGGATCGTTGTCGTGATGAAGTTCACGTTCAAAATCTGGATGCCGGTCAAGGTGGGTC
>JBDLRC010000064.1:0-6912 GCA_039800265.1 Pseudomonadota bacterium | reverse complement strand
CGCAACGACATCTCTGCGGAAATGCCGGCATTGCCGTTGAGAATCTTGCTCAGCGTTACACGCGCCACATGAAGCGCTTCGGCCGCCTGGGTCACCGTCATTTCCTCTGGGATCCACTCCCTAAGTACTTCTCCAGGGTGAGGGGGGTTATGCATTCTGCTCATGTCACCAAATCCTTTCAGTGATAGTCCTGGTAGTCCAATACTTCTACATCACCTTTTTCAAATCTAAACGTAAGTCTCCAGTTTTCATCTACGCGTATCGAAAAGTGTAACGTGACAGTATGCAAGAAGGGAGCTCGCGGAGGTGAACCTCAGCCCCTGCTCAGTGCACGTCCGGAGAAACGACAGTTACGTATCGGGCGGCCTTGTATCTGGGCGTCGTCGGACACCAGAGGGTGCGCAGCGTAGGCGGAGAACGCGCCCCCGTACTTTGTGACAATTGCTCCTTGCCCGCATGAGATATAGGCTCTAACCCCTTGAGGATGGGAGACCTCGGATGGGGCATATCAAAGACTTACGCCAGTGGCGGCAGGCTGGGCAGCGGCTTCGGCGCGAACGTGAACGCGGTGGACTCTCGGTGCGAGAGTGCGCAGCGCGGTTGGGCGTGCGCGCCGAGGAGCTGCTCAATATTGAAGCTGGAAATATCTACGCATTTTTCCGCGACGAGCCTCGGGCTGAAAAGATCGTCGCGGACTATGAACAGTTGCTGACCACGTTTCTGTCCTGCGTGCGTCCGGCGACTCCGCATCACGCCGAGCCGTTTATTCCGGTTGCAACTTCCACACCTACACCTGATGTTCCGCGGTATTTAAAGACAGCGGGCTAAAGGCTCTCGAGACAGGAACGGCCATCGTTCGGGGCTGCGCAGCCTCAATAACCTCGGCGATCATCTCTGCGGTGCCGGCAGAGAGTGTCCAGCCCAGGTGGCCGTGGCCGGTGTTGTAGAACACGTTTGCCCGTTTACCTTGGCCAACCCTCGGCATCATGTTTGGCATCATGGGGCGTAAGCCCGCCCACGGCACCACGGACCGCGTGCTGACGTTTGGGAAGCACTCGTTGACCCAGCGTATCAGCGGCCGTATGCGATCCGCCCGGATATTCCAGTTTTTTCCGTTGAATTCTGCAGTGCCGGCAACGCGGAATCGATCCACACCGAGTCGGCTCGTAACAAGTTTGGTTTCGTCATCAAGAAGACTGACATTCGGCGCGCCCTGCTGGCTCTCTGCATCGTTTAGGTTTACGGTGATGGAGTAACCTTTTACTGGGTAAACGTTGAGCCGATCACCAAGTTGTGAAGCCAAGTCGCGGCTTTCAATCCCCGCGCACACTACGATGTTGTCAAACGTTGCCGTCTGCGCTAAACCTTCCTTGGTAAACGTGACCCGGGCCTGTACCCCGTCTGTAGAAACGCTAGAGACTTGGGCGTCATAAATAATGTTCACGCCCCTGCGCTGTGCTGCGACCGAAAGCCCATGGGTAAATTTATGGATATCTCCCGTGGAATCGCTCTCGGTGTAGTAGCCGCCGTAATAGCTTCCGCTCAGCGTTGGTTCGATCGTTCTCATCTCGGTGGGCGAGACGGCTCGGCGCGTCAGGCCTCCCGCTGCGAGTAACGTCGACACCTTCGCGGCATGATCAAATCCTGCCTTATCGCGATAGATATGCAGGATGCCTTCTTTTTTTAGGTCAAAGTCGATGTTTTCCTGTTGGGCCCATGCGAATAGATGGTCCCGGGCCTGTATCGCCAGTTTTGCGGTTGCAATCGTGTTGGATTCATAGCGTGGGATGGAGGCAATGAATTCTGCAAACCACGAGAGTTTGTGCCAGCTGGGTTTCATGTTGACCAAAAGCGGTGCATCTTTTTTAAAGATCCACTTCATCCCTTTGTAGACCGTGGCCCAACAATTCCAGACCTCGGCATTGGAGGCGGACAACTGGCCGCCGTTGGCAAACGACGTCTCCATCGCGGCGTAACGGTTGCGTTCGATCAGGGTGACAGAGTGGCCGCGCTGGGCCAATGCATAGGCTGTGGTGACGCCGGTAATGCCGCCACCAATCACAACAAAAGACTTGTTCATGTGAAGGTCCTTTTTACGTCGGGGGTTGGGCCAGGCATGCACCATGCAAGCGAGGCGCCCCCTCTGTTTTGGACCTGAGAGATTCGCAACCTAACGCCGGTTGCTTGCTCCTGCGGTGCGGTGGCGGACGTACGCCATCGGCTCTTCAGAGATTGTTTTGGTAGCGGTCCTTTTGCCTGAGAGTTTCCGGGGCGGTTGCTCCTTCGGCGCCGCCTTGACGATGTCAGGGCGGTCTCTCCCGTTACCAACGCATCGAGTCTAAGAGGGCCGCCCACGTCCGTCAATGGCCGGTATGCGCCGCCGGCGCGACAGCGCCTGCCGATTAGAATAGGGGCCATGGTACTCACCTCCCGTTTATTCCGGATCTCGCTGCTGGTGGCGCTTTCTGCGGCGCTGCTCTCGGCTGGAGCGCCCACCTTTACCAAGCTCTTGGCCGCCAAGCGCGGAGCGCAGTCGGTCGAAACGGTGCTGATTTGCGGCGCAGACGGGGTCGTGGCGGTCCCCGCCCATACGATTGGTCTGTCGCCATTTGCCGACACACGCCAACCGCCGGCAATGCCTTCACAAGGAAAGCATGACGCTGGATGCCCGTATTGCGGCGTCACCTTTTTATCCGTCGTGGCGGATCCGGGCTTACGTTTCGATGGGTGGTGCGCACCGATTCCGCCTGCCAGCAGTGTGGCCTTACCCGCACCCTATGCGGGCTGGGTATTGATGCCGTCGCGCGCCCCGCCGTTGTCTGCCTAGCCATAACGTCCGATCATGTCACCGCAGAAGTTGGGCGGTGCAGCCTCGCGCAATCACAGGCGCGTGTTGTATCCAATAAAGGAGTTTTACATGCAAAGCATGCATTCGCATCGTTATTTGCTTCAAGTGGTATTTGCAGGATCACTGTTTGCCGCGTTAATGGGTACGGTATCCGCGCAGGAGTTCAAGAAAAAAGATCTGGTCATTGAGCGGCCTCACGCTATGGCTACCGCGCCAGGCCAGCCCCATGGGGCAGTCTTTGTCAAAACAATTGTCAACAACGGTGGTGTAACGGATCAGTTGATCGGTGGGCGTACCGCTGTGTCCAAGTCGGTAGAGGTGCATCGCATGGAGATGTCGAACAACGTGATGAAGATGCGCGAAATACCGGCAATTGATCTGCCCGGAAAATCGAAAGTGGATCTGGGGCGCGGCAACAAAGAGGGCTATCACCTGATGCTGATGAATCTGAAAGCGCCGCTTAAGGATGGTGACAAGATCCCGATGACCTTGCTGTTTAAGCACGCAGGTGAAGTAGAGGTGACGGTGGTGGTGGAAAAACCATCCATGCATGGCCATGGCGGGCACAAACATTAAGGGGCGTCTGACATGACTACGAACGGCATAAATGCTTCATACCGGATCGCGAGCTATTTCGTGTCGTTCGTGCTCGGCACGCATCTGCCCGGTGTGGTGTTTGCCCATGGGCCGCATGTCCATGGGAAAGGCGAACTTGAAATGACGGTCCAGGGGGCTGCCCTACGTGGCGCCTTTCGAACGCCCATGGATAGCCTTTTAGGATTTGAACACCTGCCCAAGACCGATGCGCAGCGCAGCTCTGTGGAGGGGCTGCGTCAGCGCCTCACGAACCCATCGGCCGTGGTGACACCCAATGCAGAGGCCGGCTGCACGCCGCGCATGGCAGAGGCCACGTCATCGCTCTTTACCGGAGCTGCAAAGGGTGCGCACAGCGACTTGGAATACCGTTTTTCGTTTGAATGCGCCGCCCCTGCAAAACTCAGGGTTATGGAACTTACGGTGCTGAAAGATTTCAAACGACTCTCGGAAGTCCGGGTGCAGCTGGTGACCGAGAAGGGTCAGCGTGCTGTCGTAGTGCGAAAAAAAGATCCACGTGTAATGATCACCAACGATCGTTGATACTTTTTCACTCTTACGCCCTGTGAGCACAATCTTATCGATGCACGATGTGCGGTTTGCCTGGCCAAGGCAGCCGCCGTTGCTTGCGATCGATCAGTTGCACGTGAATGCCGGGGAATTGTTGATGATTCACGGGCCCTCGGGTAGCGGCAAGACCACACTGTTGAGTCTGATGGCGGGTGTGCTTACCCCGCAGCAGGGGCAGGTCACAGTCTCGGGCATCGCGATCAATAACCTTTCTGCAGCTGCTCGCGATCGTTTTCGTGGTGAACATATCGGGGTGGTGTTCCAACAGTTCAACCTCTTGCCTTATTTGTCGGTGCTTCAGAACGTGATGTTGCCTGCCGAGCTCTTTGACCAGCGGGCTCAGCGTGTACTTTCGGGGTGTACAACCATTGAAGAGGGCGCTCAACGGGTTTTATCCGAATTGGATCTCCAGGCCGCCCTTTGGCATCAGCCTGCGCATACGTTGTCAGTGGGGCAGCAGCAGCGTGTGGCGGTGGCGCGTGCGCTGCTCGGCTCGCCCGAGCTCATCATTGCCGATGAGCCCACCTCAGCGTTGGATGAGGATCGTCAGCATGAATTTATGCAGATGCTGATGCGGCAAGTGAAGGCTACACACGCCGCCTGCGTTATGGTGACCCATCAGCGCAGCCTTGGGGCCATGGCCGACCGTGTTGTGGATCTGTCGTCGATGAATCAGCAGATGCGGGTGACAGCGTGAAGGTTCACGGTACCTGGGTCTGGTGGTCACTGGCGGGCCGCAGTGCCTGGTCACGGCGTGGTCCGTTGGCATTTTTGGTGCTCGCCATTGCCGTGGCGGTGGCCATGGTGCTCTCGGTCATTCAGTTGCGGCAAGATGCGCGCGATAACTTCTCACATGCGATCAGCGGTGTGGACTTGATCGTAGGTGCCCGGGCGAGCCCCACCGAATTGATGTTGTATTCGGTGTTTCACCTTGGCCGTCCTGTGCGCAACATGCCGTATGGACACTATGAAAAAATTGTCCAGATGCCGACGGTGAACTGGGCTGTGCCGCTGCAGCTTGGCGACAGTTTTCAGGGCTTTCCAGTCGTGGGCACGACGGCGATGTTTTTTTCCAAGGTAGGCGGGCAGGGCGGGTTGGGTTTTGCCCAGGGCGGCGCATTTTCAAAACTCTTTGATGTCGTGCTCGGCGCCGATGTGGCGCGTGCCAGTGGCATGAAAGTGGGGGACGCCATCGTGCTGACCCACGGCAGGGGCGATGGCCTTGCCCAGGGCCACACCGACACGCCGTATCAGATCTCCGGCGTGCTGAAGCGCACCGGCACGCCAGTGGATCGCTCAGTACTGATCTCGTTGGCTGGTTTCGAGGCCATGCACATTGGCTGGGAATTCGGTTCGAAACCTCGCGAGCCGGTCTCACTGTCGGCCATTGATGTGCGTCGTCTTGAGCCCTCGCAGGTGACGGCGGTACTGGTGGGGCTGGAATCCCGCACGCAAGTTTTTTCGGCCAGACGGGCCATAGAGTCCATGGGGTCGGGCGTGCTGATGGCGATTTTGCCCGGTGTAACCTTGGATGAGCTCTGGCAGACGCTGGCGGTCGCCGAGACCACGCTTTCGGCAATGGTCTGGCTCGTGTTGATCAGTGCGCTGCTTGGGGTTGCCGCCACGCTGTTGATTTCGATGGCCGCGCGTCGCCGCGAGTTCTCGGTCTTGCGTGCGTTGGGTGCGAGCCCACGGCAGATCACAGGATTTATTTTGCTGGAGTCCGTGTTGGTTGGGGTTGTGGGTATCGCGGTCGGTTGGCTTCTCATGCTTGTGGCGATTGCACTGGGGTCGGAAGTGATCACCGATCTGCTTGGCATTCCTATGCAGCTGCGTGCGCCCGATGCCCAGGGCTGGGCCGCACTGGGTATGGTGATGCTGCTTGTGGTTGTGGCGAGCCTAGTGCCAGCCTGGCGTGCGTTTCGATTTTCCTTGCATGATGGCCTCTATCCGCCTACGGTGTAGCGCTATGAACAGAACACGTCGATTTGGAATCATGCGATGGTTTGCCGCGCTGTTCATCATGGCCGCGGTGCCCATGATCCATGCCCAGTCGGGCGCAACGTCGTACAAAGAAATTATTTGGGATGACCTGCTGCCCTCGAAGTGGGTCAGTGAGATCAAGCTCCAGATGTCTGCGATTGGCAAGCTTGGTTTTTTGGTGGATGGTTCGGAGGAAGCTACTGAGGCCATGCAGCGGCTTCGGAAAAAATGGGATAACGCGCCCATTGACACCGCCCACATTGACCAGCCCGTTCGGATCGCGGGCTATGTCGTCACGCTGGATGCCAATAAAAAGCAGATTTCTGAATTTTTATTGGTGCCTTATTTCGGCGCATGCATCCATTTGCCTCCCCCGCCGGCCAATCAAATTATTCTTGTGAGATTACAAAAACCGGTCACCAAACTCGCGGCGATGGATACGGTCTGGGTGCAGGGCATCTTGCGTGATGCCCGGGTGGATACAGGCGTGGCGGTCACGGGCTATGCGCTCGAGGCCGCGAAGACCGAGCCTTACATTGAGAAGAACGAGAAGAAGCGCGCGCAGCGCGCCCATAAAGAGAAGTAGGCGAAGGCGATAAACTTCGGGGTATGACAACCCCCGATTCCCCTGTTCGCACCCGATTCGCCCCAAGCCCGACGGGCTACCTTCACGTGGGCGGTGCCCGCACGGCCCTGTACTGCTGGGCCTTTGCACGTCACTTTGGTGGCCAGTTCATTTTGCGTATTGAAGATACGGATCTCGAGCGCTCCACGCCCGAGGCTGTGAAGGCCATTCTGGATGGTATGGCCTGGCTGGGCTTAGCGCCCGATGAGGGCCCGTTTTATCAAATGCAGCGCATGGACCGTTATCGCGAGGTCATCGCGCAGATGGTGGCGGCGGGTACGGCGTATTACTG
>JBDLRC010000063.1:0-2787 GCA_039800265.1 Pseudomonadota bacterium | reverse complement strand
ACCCGTGACCCGGACATTCAGAATGCTAAAAAATTCATCCAAGCGGGGTTGCAGACGGCCTCGGGTGTGCCCCTTCAGTGCGATGAGCCGGCCGATTTTATGACGTTTCGCATTGGCCTTTTCGGCCTGGATAAGCTCCACAATCCCGACCGTGCCGTGGCGCAGCTCTCTGCTGCGATGGACACGATCGGAATCGGGCGCTGAGCGGGTCCCCGCCTTAATTAGAGGGCGAGGCTTTGCGGGTGGTGTAGAGGCTGGCAATCATCGATGTGGCCAGGATTGCGCCCACGACAGCGAGCGATATACCTACGGGGATCTTGATCCAATCCACGATCAGCATCTTGGTACCCACGAAGACCAGAATCACACCAAGACCATAGGTCAGCAGGTGGAAGCGTTCTTTGAGATCTGCGAGTAAGAAATACATCGCACGCAAGCCGAGAATCGCAAAGATGTTCGAGGTCATCACGATAAACGGGTCCTCCGTGATTGCAAAGATGGCCGGAATGCTATCGACTGCAAACACCACGTCGGTGATGCCGATCAGAATCATCACGACGAACAGTGGCGTGTAAAACCGTACACCCTGGCGCGTAACCCAGAACTTCTCCCCATCAAAGTCTGAGGTGAGGTTCATATGGCCGCGCATCCACTTCAGGATTGGGTTTTTCTCCAGGTCGCTATTGGCTTCAGCAAACACCAACATCTTGATGCCGGTGATCAGCAGGAAGGCGCCGAAGATGTACAAGACCCAATGGAATTCCTTAATCAACCAAGCACCGATCAGGATCATCACGGCACGCAAGATGATCGCGCCGATCACACCGAGAATGAGCACGCGCTTTTGCAGCTCGGCGGGAACCGCGAAGTAGGTAAACAGCATTAAAAATACAAAAATGTTGTCGACCGCCAGTGATTTCTCGATCAGATAGCCTGTAAAGAACTCCGCAGACTTCTGGTTGGCGATCTCACGGCCGGCCTGGCCGTCTAGGTACCACCAGAGCAGTGCATTAAAAATCAGGGCCAGGGCAACCCACAATGCAGACCAGCGCAGTGCCTGGCCCATGCTGACGCGCTCTGAGCCTTTGCGTTGTAGCACCAAGAGATCGATTGCACAGGCGACCACCACGAAAACGGCAAAGCCAGCCCACATCCACCAACTACCAATAGTTTCCATTTTGTTGCTCCGAGTCGTTGCGAAAACAGCCCGCGAGGCGGGCTGCCGGCGATTCGAAGGTCTTGCCACAGTCCTGGAGAAGGACTGCTCGTCGGACCGGAGTGCGTATCCTGCTGCGCTCGTATTGACGGCCGTGACGCTGGGGGCTACTCCCCTTCAACGGCCGTTAGTCTAACCACTTTCGTAAAGGTTCCAAACTTTTTTGCCGGCCATCTGTATCGGGGCTTACCCCATAAAGCCGGTCATGGCCGTGTAGAGCGGAATACCCACGATGATGTTCAGCGGAAACGTGATCCCCAATGACATGCCCATGTACACCGCCGGGTTGACTTCGGGCAGGGAGTGCCGAAGCACGGCAGGCACGGCAATATACGAGGCGCTGGCGGCCAGCACCATCAGCAGTACGGTGTCTCCCCTTGGGATTCCTGCCAGTACCGCAAGCCCAAGTGCCAGGCAGGCATGCACGAATGGGGCCAGGAGTGCATACAGAATGGTCACGCGAGACCTGTCACGCAGGCCTGACATCTGTCGGGCGGCCATCAGGCCCATATCAAGCAAGAAAAACGCCAACATGCCCTTGAAGAGGTCGATCGAAAACGGTGCCATCAAGGTCTCGCCTGCGGCGCCGCTGAAAAATCCCACTGCCATGGATCCCAACAGCAGGAGCTGGGCGCCGTCGGTAAACGATTCGTGCAGCACCTTGGACATTGGTGTTTGAGCAGTTGACTGTATGGCTGTAGCGCGGGCACGGTTTGCAAGCACCACTGCGAGAATGATCGCGGGGGATTCCATCAGTGCCATGGCGGCCGCCATATGGCCGCCGTAGGCGATATCAAAATGATCCAATGACTGCGTGGCCGTGATGAACGTCACGGCACTCACGGAGCCGTATGTTGCCGCGACGGCCGCTGAATCCAGCTGTGGCATGTAACGGCGCAAGGCGTTGTAGCCCACTATCGGAATCACCACGGCCAGCACGACCGCTAGGCCGAGTGTTGTGATGATCTCAGGGGTAAAGCCGGACTTCTCAAGGGCAAAGCCGCCTTTTAGGCCAAGCGCCATCAGGAGGTAGAGCGACAGGAACCGAGCGATCGGCACCGGAATCTCGAGGTTTGATCGCACGAACCCCGCGAATACGCCGAATACGAAAAACAAAATGGCGGGGTCAAGAAACTTATCCATGGGTGGCTTTGGAAAACAGTTGAATGGTGAGCACGCCCCCAATGATCAGGCCCAGACCCAGCAGGGCTGGCACGTCGAGTTTTTGGTCAAGGAATGCCCAGCCCACCAGTGTGACCAGCGCAATCCCGACGCCCGACCAGATTGCGTACGTGATCGATAGCGGCAAGAGCTGAACAATCTTCGAGAGCAGAAAAAATGAGATGCCGTATCCCACAAGCACTACTACTGTGGGCAGTGGTTTTGAGAAGCCCTCTGAGAACTTCAGTGCTGTGGTGGCGATGACTTCCACCACAATCGCAATGCTCAGGTAGACCCATGCCATTGATTGCTCCTGTGGTTAGCATTCGGCGCGTCGAAGTATAGCCGTCCTTTAGGGGACGTTCGATTGAAGAACAAGTTCCCTGATCTGGTGCAGTCCCTTGTAGGCG
>JBDLRC010000062.1:0-3342 GCA_039800265.1 Pseudomonadota bacterium | reverse complement strand
TGATTTTTCCCTCATGGGCGCCGCCGTGTTTCATGAAGTACCAATACGGAATACCGTTTTGGGCCGTGAGCACGATGGTGTCGTTGTGATAGGCCGATGCGAGATCAGGCACCACCGCGGCCACCTGATGGGCCTTCATCCCAAGCACGATCACATCCTGCGGCCCCGCATCTCGGATGCTGCCAACTGCCTTCGGTGTCACCACAAATTCACTGCCATCCTCTTCAATAAAGCGAAGGCCGTTGGCCTTTAAGGCTTCAAGCTGAGGACCACGGGCCACGAGCGTAACCTCTTCTCCGGCCTTTGCCAGTCGTGCACCGAGCAGGCCGCCAATTGCGCCCGCTCCGACAATACATATCTTCATGGAAAGTGTTCTTTCGTGTGTGACGTTACTCGGCAGCCGGCTCATAGGTGTTGATGAGCGAGCCGATTCCCTCGATGCTGACCTCCATGACCGTATTCGGCCGCATCGGCAATACGCCGAGAGATGTTCCGCACGAAATGATATCGCCGGGCAGCAGGGTCATCTCGCGCGAGAGCGCAGCCACGATCTGCGGCGGCGAGAAGACCATGTCCGAAACCGCATAGTTCTGACGTTCCCGCCCACCCACAATGGTGCGGACCCGTGCCGCCCGCCAGTCGAGGCCCACGGCCACACAAGGTCCAACCGGGCCAAAGGTGTCGCAGCTCTTGGCGCGGCTCCACTGTTGGAAGGTCGGGTCCTTCTGAATGATGTCCATGGCCGTGACATCGTTGACGCAGGTAAAGCCGAAAATGGCGCCTTCCGCCTGCTCCTCTGACAGGTCCTTACAAGTTTTGCCCACCACAATTCCAAGCTCCCCCTCGTAGACGACTTTGCCGTCATATGAAATGGGCTTTCGGATGGCGTCACCAGGATTGGCAAAACAATTGGAAGCCTTCTGAAAATAGAGCGGCTCGGGAGGAATCGGCTGGCCGATCTTGGCCGCCAACTCATGGAAGTTATTCCACAACGCCATGAACTTCGAGGGCACCACGGGGGCCAGCAAACGGGCCTGGGCCAGCCCGATGGAACGGCCCGAAAACGCGCCGGGATCAAGAATTGACGCTCCCGTGAAGACCTCCATGGTGTCGGCGTCGCCCTGTACCCGGCCCACCCGAATTTCGTTTTGCTGATCATCCACTTCAGTAAATCTGAACCACCGAACCATCGTTCTCCCTAATCCTCTCTAGGCCGCCCCGAAGCCGTGCTAGCCTTTGACCACGTTTGAGGAAGCGGCTGTACAACCTCATCCCTCGATAAAAAAACCAGGGATCTATTCTCACCCATTTAGGAGACCGACATGCGTTTGACGAAAACGAAGAACCGATTGATGGCCGCCACCGCCGCATTTGCAATGGCCGCATTAAGCCCCGCCGCATGGGCATGGGAGCCCACCAAAACCGTTGAATTTGTCGTGCCGGCCGGTACCGGTGGTGGCGCAGATCAGATGGCCCGCCTGATTCAAAACATCATCGCGAAAAATAATCTGATGAAGCAGTCGATGGTGGTGGTGAACAAAAGTGGTGGCGCAGGCGCTGAGGGCTTCCTGGAGGTTAAAGGCGCCAAAGGCGATCCCCACAAGATCATCATCACGCTGTCCAACCTGTTTACAACACCCCTGGCCACAGGCGTTCCCTTTAGCTACAAAGACCTCACCCCCGTTTCGATGATGGCCCTTGACCAGTTTGTGCTTTGGGTGAATGCGGAAGAGCCCTACAAGACCGCAAAGGAATTTGTAGCAGCCGCTAAATCTGCAGGCCCTGGAAAAATGAAGATGGCCGGTACAGGCTCAAAGCAAGAAGACCAGATCATCACGGTAGCCCTTGAGAAACAAACCGGCACCAAGTTCACTTACATCCCGTTCAAAGGCGGTGGCGATGTGGCTGTTCAGCTGGTGGGCAAACACGTGCAGTCGTCGGTCAACAACCCCATTGAAGCAGTCGAACACTGGCGTAGTGGCAAGCTGCGCGCACTGTGCGTGTTTGATGATCAGCGCATGCCTTACAAAGACAAGGTGACCTCGACCCAGTCGTGGAACGATATCCCCTCATGCAAAGAAGCTGGCGTTGATGTGGACTACGTGATGTTGCGCGGCATCTTCATGGCCGGAGGCGTCAGCGCTGACCAGGTGAAGTACTATGTCGACCTGATGGCCAAAGTACGCAACACCCAAGAGTGGAAAGATTTCATGAAGCGCGGCGCGTTCAACACCACATCAATGACCGGCGACCAGTACCTCAAGTGGGTTGAAAAAGAAGAAGCCCGCCATCGCCAACTCATGACTGAAGCAGGATTTGTCGCTAAATGACAAACGAATCGCACGACAAGGCCGCGGCCTCCAACCGCAGCCTTGAAATCATCACCGCCGTAGTCTTGTTCGGACTCGGCGTTCTTATGATGGTCGACAGCAAACGGGTTGGCATGGCTTGGGCCGATGACGGCCCACAGTCCGGCTACTTCCCGTTTTATGTCGGCGTGATTCTCTGCGTCTCGTGCGCCCTTAATTTGTTGGCCACCTTTCGGGACAAAAGCGCCTCCGAGGCGTTTTTGACCCGTGGCCAGCTCAAAATGGTGATGGCGCTGCTCGTGCCCACCACAGTGTTTGTGGTGGCCATCAAGTGGATTGGCATTTATGTGTCCTCGACGCTGCTGATCGGCTGGTTTATGCGCCGTCTCGGCGGTTTTTCATACGTCAAGACCGCCGCAGTCGGCATCGGCGTGTCCGCGTTTTTATTTGGAATGTTCGAAATCTGGTTCAAGCTGCCCCTGCCCAAGGGACCCCTTGAAGCCCTCTTTGGATTCGCTTAACTCATGGAAGAACTCAGTGCGCTGATTGGCGGCTTCGGCGTCGCCCTCTCCCCCTTTAACCTCGTACTGATGGTGGTGGGGGTTGTACTCGGCGTGCTCATCGGCGTGCTGCCCGGCCTGGGAGGCGCCAACGGTGTGGCGATTCTGCTGCCGCTCACCTTTAGCATGCCGCCGACATCGGCCATTATTTTGCTGTCGTGCATCTACTGGGGTGCGCTCTTTGGCGGCGCGATCACCTCCATTCTGTTCAATATTCCAGGCGAGCCGTGGTCGGTCGCTACCACCTTCGACGGCTATCCCCTTGCCCAGCGCGGCAAGGCTGGCAAGGCCCTGACCGCCGCATTCACATCGTCGTTTGTGGGCGCCTTTATCGCTACCTTGGTGCTGACATTCCTGTCGCCCATCGTGGCAGGATTTGCACTGAAGTTCGGCCCGCCTGAATTTTTCGCGGTCTGCCTGCTTACGTTCTGCGCGTTCGTGGGCATGAGCCGTGACCCGCCGTTTAAAACGAT
>JBDLRC010000061.1:0-6612 GCA_039800265.1 Pseudomonadota bacterium | reverse complement strand
AATCCATCGGAGTAGGTTGTTGAGCAAGGAGACGTTGCTTTGGAATTAAGAACACTGGGCTTGATCAATGGCCAATGGGTATCGGCGCGCTCTGGCCGTCGGTTTGCGGTGACCAATCCTGCGACCGGTGAGACGATCGCTGAGGTCGCCAATATGGGTGCAGACGACACCCTTGCCGCCGTTGCGGCTGCCCATGAGGCCTTGCCGGCCTGGCGTGCGGTGACTTCAAAAGAACGCAGCGCGCGGTTAAAAAAATGGAATGACCTGATTCTGGCCAATGCGGATGCTCTGGCCGCGCTCATGACGGCCGAGCAGGGCAAGCCTCTCGCAGAAGCGAAGGGTGAGGTGTTGTACGGTGCATCGTTCGTTGAGTGGTTTGCCGAGGAAGCCAAGCGTGTTTACGGTGATGTGATTCCATCGCCGATCGCTGGCCGCCGGCTGCTGGTGTTTAAGGAGCCGATTGGGGTAGCTGCTGCCATCACGCCCTGGAATTTCCCCTTGGCGATGATTACAAGAAAGTGTGCGCCTGCTATTGCTGCAGGGTGCACGGTGGTTGTTAAACCAGCGGAAGCCACGCCACTTACGGCATTAGCATTGGCCGATCTAGCCTTGCAAGCTGGCTTTCCGGCGGGGGTATTTAACGTGGTGGTGGGCGATGGCCCGGCGGCCCCGGAGATTGGCAAGGTCTTGTGTGAGGACACCAGGGTCCGGAAGGTCTCCTTCACCGGGTCGACCGAAGTGGGCAGGATCCTGCTTCGCCAATCTGCGGACACGGTCAAAAAGCTCTCGTTGGAGCTTGGTGGTAACGCCCCCTTTATTGTGTTTGACGACGCCGATGTTGACGCTGCCGTGGAAGGCGCGATTGCTTCCAAGTATCGGAACGCTGGGCAGACGTGTGTCTGCGCCAATCGGATTTATGTTCAAGATGGTATCTACGACCTCTTTGCACAGAAGCTTGCTGAAAAGGTGGGGCAGCTGAGGGTGGGTCCAGGAACCCAGTCTGGGGTTCAGATCGGACCTCTGATCGAGCCTGCGGCACTAGAGAAGGTCAAAACCCACGTGTCCGATGCCCTTGCCGGTGGCGCAAAAGTGCTGGTGGGCGGAAAGTCTCATGCCCTCGGGGGGCTGTTCTTTGAGCCGACCGTGATGACGGAAGTGAAACCCTCCATGCTGGTCTCTCGGGAGGAGACGTTCGGGCCGGTTGCTCCTCTGTTCCGCTTTAAAACTGAGCAAGAGGTGATTGGGTTGGCTAACAACACCGAGTTTGGGCTTGCGTCTTACTTCTTTTCGCGTGACATTGGGCGGGTGTTTCGGGTCGCCGAGGCCTTGGAGTCGGGCATGGTGGCCGTTAACACTGGCAATTTTTCCAATGAAGTTGCCCCATTTGGCGGTGTAAAGCAGTCGGGACTTGGTCGTGAGGGGTCGAAATACGGGATCGAGGAGTACCTCGAGATCAAGTTCGTAACGATCGCCGGGCTATGATGTTTCACGTGAAACATGGTTTATCCAAAGGTATTTGATGTCATTGTGGTGGGGGGCGGCCATGCCGGAACAGAGGCAGCCCTCGCCTCGGCCCGCATGGGGGCGGCCACGCTCCTGTTGACCCACAGCCTAGAAACGCTGGGTCAGATGTCGTGCAACCCCTCGATTGGGGGTATCGGTAAGGGTCATTTGGTCAAAGAGGTGGACGCCCTCGGAGGCGCCATGGCCCTGGCCACCGACAGGGCGGGCATACAGTTTCGTATTCTTAACAGTTCTAAAGGTCCTGCGGTGAGGGCGACCCGAGCTCAGGCTGATCGGGTGCTGTACCGAGGAGCGATCCGCTCCATGCTCGAAAATCAAGCCAACCTATGGTTATTTCAGCAGGCGGTGGACGACCTTCTTGTTCAGGGCGACAGGGTATGCGGGGTGAGAACCAATGCTGGCCTGACGTTTGAGTCCAAGACGGTGGTGTTAACCGCTGGCACGTTCTTGGATGGGAAGATCCATATTGGCCTGGAAAATCATAGCGCCGGCAGGGCTGGCGACCCCCCTGCCATTCGTCTTTCACAGCGATTAAAAGAGCTGAAACTTCCTCAGGGCCGCCTAAAAACCGGCACGCCCCCCCGCATTGACGGCCGGACGATCGATTACAGTGTTTTGGCAGAGCAGCCGGGCGATGTGGACCCGGTACCTGTTTTTTCATTTCTTGGTGATGCGGCCATGCATCCGGCCCAGCTCCCATGCTGGGTGACCCATACCAATGCCCATACCCACGCCATTATTCGGTCTGGCCTTGATCGTTCGCCGATGTTCACGGGGGTGATCGAGGGGGTGGGCCCCCGTTATTGCCCGTCCATCGAGGACAAGGTGCATCGTTTTGCTGATCGCGACGCCCACCAGATTTATCTTGAACCCGAGGGGCTCACGACCCACGAGGTCTATCCGAACGGGATTTCAACAAGTCTTCCTTTCGATGTTCAGCTTGAGCTGGTCCATTCCATGAAGGGGCTTGAGAAGGCCCATATTCTTCGGCCAGGGTATGCGATTGAATACGATTACTTTGATCCCCGGGCATTAAAGCCTTGGCTCGAGACCAAGGCCATTTCGGGCCTCTTTTTTGCCGGCCAAATCAATGGCACGACGGGTTACGAGGAGGCGGCTGCCCAGGGGCTTCTGGCTGGGGCGAATGCGGCGTTGCATGTCAGGGGCGATGAGGCGTGGGTGCCGACTCGGGACCAGGCTTACCTTGGGGTTCTGGTGGACGATCTGGTGACCCGTGGCGTGACGGAGCCTTACCGTATGTTTACCAGCCGCGCCGAATATCGATTGAGCCTGCGCGAGGACAACGCTGATCTCCGTTTGACTGAGGCGGGCCGCCGTCTTGGGCTTGTGGACGATAACCGCTGGCGCGCTTTTTGTGAAAAGCGTGAGGCGGTAGAGCGGGAAACGGCCCGTTTGTCCGGCTGTCTGGTGGGCCCGAGGCGTTTTCAGGAGGCCCAGCTCCAGGCTCTGGTCGGCAGCCCCTTGGATCGAGAGGTCTCTGCACTGGAGCTTTTGAAGCGACCAGAGGTTGGTTATCGGGATCTGGTGGCGCTTCTCGACCACGAGGGCAAGGCGGCACTCGCCGCATCGCCAGGCCCTGCGAGAGAGGTCTGGGAGCAGGTTGAAATTCAGACCAAATACGCTGGGTACATCGCCAGGCAGCGTGATGAGGTTGTCCGTCAGCAGGCGCAGGAGCGGGCAGAAATACCAGAGGACATGGATTACGGGCAGGTTCGCGGCCTGTCGATTGAGGTTCGGCAGAAGCTTGAAGCCATCGCACCCCGTACGCTCGGCCAGGCGTCCCGCATATCGGGTGTGACGCCTGCTGCGATTTCACTGCTCTGGATTCACATCAAACGGCTTCGGGCGGGCAGCAAGGCCCTAGGCCCCGACCAAAAAGCCGCTTAGCCCGTTTTTCGACATGGTGGCGCCAGAATCGGCGGAAGCTTTCTTCACGCTTATTTCCGACGGTTGGCATCCGCCGGCGGATGACTATCGGCTCTCCGATGAGCAGATTCAACACCTTTGTTCCTTTTTGCTCCAGTTGAATCGCTGGAACCAGGTTCATAGCTTGACGGCCATTTTGGATCCTGAACAGCAGGTGATCCGGCATATTTTGGATGCGCTGGCCGTCTGGCCTCAGATCGATCGCAGGCTTCGGGCCTCGCGGCTGGGCAATCGCGTGGCGGATGTCGGAAGTGGGATGGGCGTTCCCGGGGTAGTGTTGGCCATCGTCATGCCTGAGTTTGAGTTTCACTTGATCGAACGTCAGCAGAAAAAGGCGAGCTTTCTTCGGCACGTGGCTGCGCGGCTCGGCCATGCAGTTCAGATTCGGGTGGTTGATCAGGACGTCACCAGGATGCGGGTCGATGAAGGGTATGATTTGATCGTTTGCCGGGCATTTTCTGGCCTCCATGAATTTCTAAGCCTCACCCACCACTTGTCGAAACCGGGGACCCTTTGGGCTGCCATGACGGGCAGAGACAAAAAAAGTGAAGAATCACTATCTAAAATGATAATAAAAAACAATCACTTAGAGATAGAGCCTGCCGTTCCTATCGAGGTTAAGGGCTTGATGGCGGATCGTCACTTGGTGTGGGTCAAGAGGACATCATGACTGCTCAGGTGTTTGCGGTTGCTAATCAAAAAGGTGGCGTTGGCAAGACCACCACTGCGGTGAATGCCGCCGCCGCGTTGGCACGGCTGCAGAAGCGGGTGTTGTTGGTTGATCTTGACCCTCAGGGTAATGCGACCATGGGCAGTGGCATCAATAAGCAGGACCTTGATCGGTCGGTTTATCCCGTGCTTCTTGGTGAGATGAGCGTGCGCGAGGCGCGGCTTGCTTCCGAGACCGGCGGGTATGACGTTCTTGCGGCGAACCGTGACCTGGCGGGGGCCGAGATTGAGCTTGTGGGACTGGAAGGGCGGGAGCATCGATTGGCCAAGGCGATTGCCGAGGCGGAACACGATTACGACGTGGTGATCCTGGATTGCCCCCCGTCTCTGTCGATGCTTACGCTCAATGGATTGTGCGCAGCAAATGGCGTGATCATCCCGATGCAATGCGAATACTTCGCCCTTGAGGGCCTGTCCGATTTGGTCAATTCGATCAAACGGGTCCACGCGAATTTGAATCCTGGTCTTCGGATTATTGGGTTATTGCGGGTCATGTTTGATCCCCGTATGACGCTGTCTCAGCAGGTGTCCGATCAGCTGATCACGCACTTTGGGGACAAGGTGTTTCGTTCGATTATTCCGCGCAATGTTCGGCTGGCCGAGGCGCCGAGCTTTGGACAGCCCGGCATTGTGTATGACCCAGGCTCTCGAGGATCGAAGGCTTACCTCGACTTTGGCCAGGAATTGATTCAACGCTTAGCGAGTGAGACAGGAAGCGCAGCATGAGTGCAACAAAGAAGAAGGGGCTGGGCCGTGGTCTCGACGCCCTGCTTGGGGGCGCCGCGCCCAGCTTTGATTCGGCGCCGAATCGGCAGACCTTGGCGATCGCCTCCCTTCAGGCTGGAAAGTATCAGCCCAGGCAGTCGATGGGCGAGGAGAGCCTGCAAGAGCTTGCCGACTCGATTCGGGCCCAAGGCGTGATGCAGCCCTTGTTGGTGCGCCCGATTGGGCCCACCGGGCCAGCTAACGCAGGTCAGGCCGCGTTCGAGATCATTGCGGGGGAGCGTCGTTTTAGGGCTGCTAAGCTGGCCGGACTCCATGAGGTCCCGGTGATCGTTCGGGATGTCGACGATCAGGCTGCTCTGGCGATGGCTTTGATCGAGAATCTGCAGCGGGAGGATTTGACAGCGCTTGAAGAGGCCCAGGGTATTGATCGACTGATCCGTGAATTTGGTCTTACCCACGAGCAGGCAGCCCAGGCGGTGGGCCGCTCCCGAAGCGCCACCACCAATTTGTTACGTTTGTTGCAGCTGCCCGTTGCTGTTCAAGAGATGCTGCGGCAACAGAGCCTGGATGCCGGTCACGCCCGCGCTTTGCTTCCCTTGCCCCCTGCCCAGGCTCGGGCCTTGGCTGAAAAAATTGTGCATGAAAAGCTTTCGGTGCGCGATGCAGAGCGGCTCGTGGCCAAACTGTCGTCCGGTGGGCCGATGCCCAGTGTGGTCAAAGCCGGAACGTCAGGTAAATCGGGGGGGAAGTCTCCGGGCCAGCGCGACTGGATTCGGGTCCAGGACCAACTCTCCGATGTCTTGGGCTTGCCAGTCGTGCTTAAGCAGGGACGGGGCAGTCGCGGTGAGCTGATCATTCGCTTTGCATCGGTCGATGAGCTTGACGGTGTGATTGATCGTCTGGCGCCCGAGGGCCTGCCTGAAAATTGACACGTGATCACGATGAACGATATTCTTTCAGGGTTTTCGCTAGGAGCGGGATCGGCACTCGTCGATACCCACGGGAAATAACAACGTGTTGGTCGCTGTGATGTTGCAGGCAGTGATCACGCTTTTGGCGGGAATGATCACGTGGCTGGTGGTGGGGCCGATACAGGCGCTGTCACTCGTTGCAGGGGGGGGTTCCATTGTGATTCCGAATGGACTGTTGGCGATGCGTTTGCGCGCGAGCCAACCCCAATTTGCGCCTGTCGTGTTGTTGGTAGGCGAGTTTGTAAAGATTTTGTTGTCGGTAGGGCTCCTATGGCTGGCCTACCGATGGATTGAAGGACTGTCGTGGGGGGCGCTGATTGTCGGGGTGATCCTGGCGTTGAAGGCGCTGCTGTTGACCCCGTGGGCGCAGCGTGCTGTGGACCAGTGGCAGGCTGATAAGGCAGTGCGGTAAGCGCTGCGGCTGGGCATTAAAAAAACTTAAAATTGCGTCGGCATAGTTTGCGCAATTTGGCTGGAAGATGATTCGCAACACAATTCGTTGATAACAATTCGAACACGACACAGAGTTTTCTTATATGGCTTCTAATTCCGCCCCGACCGCCTCCGAATACATCATTCACCACCTGGGGCATCTCACCACAACGGGCAAGCCACAAGAAGCCATCGTTGATTTTTCGATTATCAACATCGACACCGTCTTCTGGTCAGTGTCGATGGGCCTTTTGGTGATTCTTCTACTGTGGTCGGCGGCCCG
>JBDLRC010000060.1:0-2954 GCA_039800265.1 Pseudomonadota bacterium | reverse complement strand
GCAAAGGCCTTTCGGGCGGCCGTGTGGTGGTGCGCCCAAGCATTGATTTCCGCGGCAATGCCATGGACAACATCATCGTGGGTAATACGGTGCTCTACGGTGCGACCTCGGGTGAGGCGTTTTTCAGTGGTGTGGCGGGTGAACGATTTGCAGTACGACTCTCGGGGGCAACTGCCGTGGTGGAGGGCACCGGAGACCATGGCTGCGAATACATGACAGGCGGAACCGTTGTCGTGCTGGGCAAGACCGGCCGAAATTTCGCGGCGGGCATGTCGGGTGGTTTTGCCTATGTATTCGATGAAGACGGCAAATTCGCTACCCGATGCAACACTGCCATGGTGGCGTTGGAGAGCATGCCGGCCGAAGACGATGCCAGGCTTAAGCGGCTTATCGAAGAGCATCACCGCTGGACCGGCAGCCGCCGTGCCCGCGAGATTCTTGATGACTGGAGTGCATCGCGCGAACGGTTTGTCAAAGTCTTTCCTCATGAATACCGTCGAGCGCTTTCTGAAATGGCGCAGAAAAAATCAAAACCTAACGAGAAGGTGGCCGTCTGATGGGCAAAATCACTGGCTTTATGGAGTTTGAGCGGCTGGAAGAGGGCTATCTGCCGGTTTCCGATCGCCTCAAGAATTACAAAGAGTTTGTTATTGCGTTGGATGACCAGCAGGCCAAAACCCAGGCGGCCCGTTGCATGGATTGCGGCACGCCTTTTTGCAACAGCGGATGCCCGGTCAACAACATCATTCCGGATTTCAACGATCTGGTGTTTCGTCAGGACTGGAAGCAGGCCCTCGACACACTGCATTCAACCAATAACTTTCCCGAGTTCACTGGCCGTATCTGTCCCGCGCCCTGTGAGGCGGCCTGCACGCTGAATGTCAATGACGATCCGGTGGGCATCAAGTCGATTGAGCACGCCATTATTGATCGTGGCTGGTCCGAGGGCTGGGTCGTGCCGCAGCCGGCCTCCGTAAAAACGGGCAAGACCGTGGCGGTGGTGGGCTCTGGCCCGGCAGGCCTTGCCGCTGCCCAGCAGCTCGCTCGCGTGGGCCATGCCGTAACCGTGTTTGAAAAAAATGATCGCGTCGGCGGCCTGCTGCGGTATGGCATTCCTGACTTTAAGATGGAGAAGAACCACATTGATCGCCGCGTGGAACAGATGACGGCCGAAGGCGTGGTGTTTAAAACCGGTGTGTTGGTGGCTGAATTGCCCAAGGACACCAAAGTGACCAATTGGGCCAAGCAGACCATCGCCCCGAAGGACTTACTGCGTGAATTCGACGCCGTGATTCTGACCGGAGGTGCTGAGCAGCCCCGTGATCTTCCGGTCCCAGGACGCGAGTTGGCTGGAATTCACTTTGCAATGGAATTCTTGCCTCAGCAAAACAAGATCAACGCCGGTGATGCATTCAATGGTCAGATCCGTGCCGATGGTAAGCACGTCATTGTGATTGGTGGTGGTGATACCGGCTCCGATTGTGTGGGCACGTCAAACCGACATGGGGCGGCCAGCGTGACGCAATTTGAACTGATGCCCCAGCCCCCTGAGCAGGAGAACAAGCCCTTGGTCTGGCCTTATTGGCCGATCAAAATGCGCACCTCAAGCAGCCATGAAGAAGGCTGCGAGCGTGCGTTTGCAATTGCTACGAAAGAGTTCATGGGTGAGAACGGCAAGGTCAAGGCGTTAAAGAGTGTCCATGTGGAGTGGAAAGACGGGAAGATGGTGGAAGTGCCCGGCACCGAAAAAGTCTATCCCGCTGACCTCGTGCTGCTTGCCATGGGGTTTGTGTCGCCGGTGGGCTCGGTGCTTGAGTCGTTTGGCGTGGATAAAGACGCGCGCGGAAACGCCAAAGCAACCACAGAGGGCGAGAAGTCGTATTTCACCAATGTGCCGAAGGTGTTCGCTGCGGGTGATATGCGACGCGGCCAATCCCTGGTGGTCTGGGCCATTCGTGAGGGGCGCCAGGCTGCACGGGCTGTGGATGAATTTTTAATGGGCGTCACGACGCTTCCTCGCTGATTCGATTGCAGTCACGACTCCCTAAGGTCGGCACGACCATTTTCACCGTCATGTCTGCGCTGGCGGCGCAGCATGATGCGGTGAATCTCGGCCAGGGATTTCCCGATTTTGAGCCGGATCCTGAGCTGCTGGATGCGGTCAACCTTGCCATGCGCAGTGGCCACAACCAATATGCGCCGTTAAATGGGCGACTGGATCTTCGGCAGGCCGTCTCCGACAAAATTGCCCAGGCCCATCGACGCCGCTACGACCCCGAGACCGAGATCATGATCACGGCCGGTGCTACCCAGGCCATCATGACAGCGGTCTTAGCGCTGACTCAGCCTGGAGATGATGTGGTGGTGATTGAACCGGTCTACGACAGCTATGTGCCAAGTATTGAACTCGCCGGCGCACGGGCAATCGCGGTACCCATGACCCGAAGCTACCAAGTGGATTGGGATCGGATCTCGGCATCGATCACCCCGAAGACGCGCGGCATCATGGTGAACTCCCCCCACAATCCATCCGGCATGGTGTTTCGTGATGCCGACATGCGCGCCCTCGAAGCGATTGTTCAGAAGCACGGATTGTGGGTGATCTCTGACGAAGTCTATGAGCACATGACCTTTGACGGCGAGCCGCACCAGAGCGCAAGCCGTTATCCCGGACTTGCCGATCGGGCCTTGGTGGTCTCATCGTTTGGCAAAACCTTTCACGTCACGGGCTGGAAGGTGGGATCCATCGTTGGCCCGGCGTCACTGATGACAGAGTTTCGTAAGGTCCATCAGTTCAATGTGTTTGTGGTGAACAGCGTGATGCAGGCGGGCCTAGCGGCCTACATGTCGGTTCCCTCGCGCTATCTTGATCTGCCGAGCTTTTATCAAGAAAAGCGCGATACCTTTCGTGCGGGCCTGGCCGGCACCCCGTTTAAGTTGTATCCGTGCGAGGG
>JBDLRC010000059.1:0-3051 GCA_039800265.1 Pseudomonadota bacterium | reverse complement strand
GGCGGTCTACGCAACCATGTTTGTCCGAGATCATGCCCGTCCGGAATTTCATCGGGCGGTGGGTATGCACCCGACCGACTACGATTTTCAGGTGTTTCGTACGACCACGGAGATCTCCAAGCAGGTCTTTCCGGTCACCCTGGACTTGGATGACCCGAGAATGTTGGCGGGTTTTGAGAAGCTCACCGTGATCGCCGATCAGGTCGCGGCCGCACGCGAACGTGGCGGCATTGCAGGAAAATTGGCGCAGGCATGGCACGGCCTTCGGGCTGCTGCGGTGTTTGGCCGCCTCTATATTCTTCCTGTCAAACGCCATACGCTGCCGGCTGATGTACGTCTGGCCCCGACCTGGTGAACAGCGTTTTTCTCGCTATTCTTTACACGGTGTTTGTCTGGTGGTTTAGCACCGGCATCATCTTGTATCTGAATGGACTGCCTCGACAGTCATTCAAGTGGACCATGTCGGGCGCAACGGTGATTCTGGTGGCGGCGCTCTACGCTTTGCAACTCACCAGCCATGTCCCTGAGGTCTGGGCAGCTTACTGTGCATTTACATGTGCGGTGTTGGTCTGGGCCTGGCAAGAGATCGGATTTTTACTGGGGTTTGTCACCGGAACCCGTAAGACCGACTGCCCTAACGATGCGCATGGCTGGCGAAAATTTGGACTGGCTGCAGAGACTATTCTTTATCACGAGCTTGCCCTTATCGTGTTGGGCGCGATGGTCTGGCTGATGACCAAAGACGGTGTCAATGCCATCGGATTTTGGACGTACCTTGTGCTGTGGGCCATGCGTCAGAGCGCTAAATTAAATGTTTATTTTGGTGTTCGAAATCTGAATGAGGAATTTCTTCCTCATCACCTGAAATACCTTCAAACGTATTTTCGACGTCGGCCCATGAACGCGTTTCTGCCCGTGTCGGTACTGGTGTCGTTGGTGGTGGTCGTGCCCATTTGGCAGTCGGCAGTGATTGCCCCCACGGGTGGTTTTGAGGCGATCGGCATGGCGTTGGTGGCCACGTTGCTTAGCCTTGCCATTTTGGAACACCTCTTTTTGGTGATCCCCCTTCCTTTCGAGGCGCTCTGGCGTTGGGGCCTACGCTCGCGGGCATGAGGCACTAGCAGGAATACAGCGTTCCCGCCTGCGGCAGCACGATATGTTCCCAGCCCAGCTCCGTGGCAAGGGCATCCGATAGCGTTGCCGATGCCGCTTTCTCACCGTGTGTGATGAAGATTTTTTTGGGTGGTTGTTCGAATCCTTGGCACCACCAGAGCAGATCGGCCTGGTCGCCGTGGGCAGAGAGTCCTCCCAGCGTATGGACCGACGCCTTGACGGGCACCTCTTTGCCCAGCAGCCGTAATGTTTTGGCGCCATCAACCAGCGCACGGCCACGTGTACCGGCTGCCTGGAACCCCGTGATCACCACGGCGCTCTGTGGTCGAGGCAGATTCCAATACAAGTGATGCACGATGCGTCCGGCCTCGCACATGCCGCTGGCCGACAGGATGACGGCACCGCCTTTGATCTGATTTAACGCCTTTGAGTCGTTGACGTCCGCCGTGAAACGAATGTGAGCAGCTTGCGGGTGGGCCTGCAGCCAAGCAAAAAGGTTCTGGGCGTCACGATCCAGGCTGTTCAGGTGGTGTTGTGTAATTCGCGAGGCGGCTGCAGCCATGGGTGAGTCTACAAAAATGGATAAGAACGGCAGCCGCTTCCTGCGAATCAGGTCCACCAGCATCGCAATCACTTCTTGTGTTCGGCCTACTGCGAAGGCCGGCATGATCACGTTACCCCCTTGGGCTAACGTGGCCGAGACAACCTCCACCAACTCATCCTCGGTGTCGGAAAGCGACCGATGCAGTCGATCACCATAGGTTGACTCCATAATCAAGATGTCGGTGTGTTCGATGCGGAAGGGATCATTCATGATCGGCCGATGGCGTGTGCCGAGGTCCCCTGACGCCACAAGACGCTTGGTCTTTGGCTGCCCCGATGCATCAGGCTCGGTGATATCAAGAATCACTGAGGCCGCGCCAAGAATATGGCCGGCATCCACAAATCGAAGGCGCACATGGGGCGCAATCTCGAGTTCAGTGGTGTAGTTCAGAGGCCGGCACTGCGAAATGCACTGGGCAACATCGGCGATGCTATAGAGCGGCTGGGGAAGTTCACCACGCCACTTCCCTGCGGCCTTGCGTTTTTCCGCGCGCTGCAATTCGCCGAGTTGTATATGGGCGCTGTCGGCAAGCAGCACATCAAGAAGATCGAGTGTGGCCGGGGTGCAGTAGATGGGGCCGCGGAATCCTTGGGCGCAGAGCCGGGGTAACAATCCGCTGTGATCAATATGGGCATGGGTCAGCACAACGCATTGCAACTCCTGTGGCGTAAACCCAAAGCCTGCAAGGTTTTTCTCGTCTGCGTCGCGACTGCCCTGAAACATACCGCAGTCAATCAGAAACGGGCGGGCATTCCGGCCCTGGGGGCCCGTCTGTGTGGTGACCACGATGCGTGATCCGGTGACCTCACCGGCCGCGCCCTCAAATCGGATGTGCATTCGGCAATGATCGCATGCACGGCCCCACGCAGTCCCCCCGCGCTACCGAGGCCGATGGCCGGGCTATCCGAGGTGCATGATTTCAGTTGGCCGGTTTGCCCACGGACAGAACCACTGCTTCGCCCTCGAGTACACGCTTGCCGTCCACCGTGCAGACGGTCTCGAGCCGAACACGATTTTTTTCTTTGATGATTTCCGTCACGGTCACGGTGGCTGTGATGGTTTCACCCGGGTGGACCGGTGCGAGAAACTTCATCGATTGGCTCAGAAAAATGGTGCCCGGACCGGGCAGGCGGTTGGCCAGCACCGACGAAATCAGGCTGCCGGTCAACATGCCGTGCACGATGCGCGTGCCAAAGCGTGTGGTTTTGGCGTATTCCTCGTCGAGGTGGATTGCATTGGTGTCCATGGACACGGCCGAGAAGAGAATAATGTCGGTCTCGGTGATGGTTTTGGATTGCTGGGCGGTTTGGCCAACAAACAACTCATCGGTGTAA
>JBDLRC010000058.1:0-5828 GCA_039800265.1 Pseudomonadota bacterium | reverse complement strand
GCAGGCGCCAGACTCCAAATTATTTAGCGGGGCAGACGGCGCCCGAGTCGGCGTGAGCGGTGGCACCGGCGGATCTAACACTGACAGCGGAAACCTGAATTGGGACAAAGGCGATCAATTCTCGACCCTGCTCAAAGTCACCTCCGACCTTTCGTTAAATAAAGGCCAGATGGGAGCCTTTGCACGCGTGAAAGCCTGGTACGACTATGCCTTGGAAAACCAGTCGGTCCGTGCCGGACACCATGGCACCAACTGGACACGGGACGCCAAGCTTTCGGATTCGGGCTACGACCGTCTACAGAAATTCAGTGGCATCGCATTGATGGATGCCTACGTCTACAACACGTTTGATGCAGGCGGAAAGCCCCTGCAGCTGCGCCTAGGCAACCAGGTGCTGAACTGGGGGGAAAGCCTATTTATTCAGGGCATCAATCAGATCAATCCGATTGATCTCTCGGCGCTACGCAAACCCGGCGCAGAGGTGAAAGAAGCCTTCCTGCCGCTGACCGCCCTGTCGGCGAACCTTGGCCTGGGCGAAGGAAAATCACTGGAAGCGTTCTATCAATTTCAGTGGACTCAATCAAATATCGATAGCTGTGGCGCCTACTTTGGCGTGGTCGAAACGCAGCTTACGCCCGATGCTGGTAAAGCATGCTCAAAAATGTTGACATCCCTGTCGTCCGTACCTGCAGGACTGCCCGGTGCGGGAACGCCATTGAGTAATTTCTCAGCATTCGGCAGCAATCTCTATATCCCCATGACCAATGGCCGTGAGGGTAAAGACTCCGGTCAGTTTGGTGTGGCATTCCGTATGCCCATCAAGCCTATCGACACAGAAGTCGGGGTGTATGCAGCCCAGATTAATTCTCGTGTGCCCTACGTCTCTGGTCTGACCGGATCAAACCTTGCACTTGCCACGCGAACAGGGCTTGCGCGCAGCGGTCCCCAGTCGGTGACTGCGCTGGGCCTAGTGCCAGGCCGTGGATTTTGGGAGTATCCCGATGACATCAAGGTCTTTGGCCTGAGCCTTGCGAAGAACATTGCAGGGTGGTCGGTCGGCGCTGAACTGAGCCGTACCAACGATCAGCCGGTTCAGATCAACGCCAACGACCTGTTGGTTGGCCTACTCACAGGTACCGGGCCCATGGGTGCCGTGGGTGTCAAGGCCACGACAGAAGGCGGCCTCGCAGGTGGGGCAGAGGTTCCGGGCTTCGATCGAGTCAGCAAGAATCAAGTACAAGTCAATGCGGTCAAGATCTTTCCTCGTCTGCTGAACTCAGCACAGGCCGTCGTCGTCGGTGAAATCGCGACCCAAAGGACAGATCTTCGGTCCGACCGCCGCTACGGCCGAGCATTTATTTTTGGTACGGGCTATGACTCACGAATCGCACCGATCGGCCAGGCCGCGTACTGCGCTGCGGGAATTGCAACCAATCCCCAAAAAGACGGCTGCAAGAACGATGGCTACGCCACCGAGAATTCTTGGGGCTACCGCCTGCGTTTGGGGCTTGAGTATCCGAACTTCATGAACAGCGGCATGACGCTGTTCCCGACCTTCAGCTTCTCGCACGATGTGGACGGCTACTCGGTAGACAACCAGTTCATCGAAGACCGCAAGATTTACGGCGCGAGCTTCCGTCTGAATATCCAGCGTGTGCATAACATTGAACTCAGTTATGTCCGCTACGGTGATTCGGCAAAGTACGATCCGTTCCGTGATCGCGACTTCATGAGTCTGGCCTTCAGCACCTCGTTCTGATTCCGACGCTCATGAACGCATCAAATGCATCAAACGAAGCAGACGCATCACGCCGCCAACTGATGTTGGCGGCCGTGTCCGCGCCGCCTCTGGCCAGCACTCTGGGGGTCGCCAGTCTTGTCGCCCCGATGAGCGCCTCGGCGCAAGCCGCAGACCTTACGTATTCAGGTGCGATCCGCGGTGCCAGTGCCGACGGATCGATTCCTGCCTACACCGGCGGATTACTCAAACCCCCTAGCGGTTACTCCGCGCAGAGCGGTTATATCGATCCGTTCCAAGGCGAGAAACCGCTTTTTACGATTTCCGCGGCCAATGCCGATCAATACAAAGACCAGCTGACCGAGGGCACACTGGCCTTGCTGAAGAAAAATCCGGAATTCCGCATGCCGGTCTACCGTTCGCATCGTACCGCGGCGTTACCCGAGCGAATCGTTGCGGATGTCACCGCCGAGGCGGGCAAGGTCCAGCTCAAGGGCGGCAATCTGCTGAACCACTCGCGCACAACCATCCCATTTCCGACGCCTAAAACAGGCGAGGAAGCTATGTTCAACTTCCTGCTGCACTACGCTGGCGGAGGATACGATCGCGAATACTCGTGGTTCCCTGTACGGGCCAACGGCGACTACTACCGAGTCGGCTACACCGATCGGGTGGTCTATGCTGAAAACATTACGCCGTCGCAGGTAGACAGCGGATTGCACTTGGCGTTTATCTCGCAGTACACCGCACCCCCTGCCCTTGCAGGAACGGTCTACATGGTCCATGAGTTCAAAGACCCGCTTAAAAATCCACGGGCTGCCTGGGTCTACAACGCGGGGCAACGGCGTGTGCGTCGGGCCCCCGATCTGGCTTACGACAACGTGGCCGACGGCACCGAGGGCATGCGTGTCACCGACCAGTACTTTGCGTTTAACGGCGCCCTGGATCGTTACGACTGGAAACTGCTTGGCCGCAAAGAGATGCTCGTGCCTTACAACACGTATCGTGTCGGCAGCAAATCATTAAAGTACGCCGATGTGATTGGCAAAGGCACTGTACGAAGTGATCTGATGCGCTATGAAAAGCACCGTGTTTGGGTCGTCGAAGCCACGCTTAAATCCGGCAGCAAACATATCTTCGGCAAGCGTGTCTTTTTGTTGGATGAAGACAGCTGGATGGTTTTGGTGGAAGATTGCTACGACACGCGGGGCCAGATTTGGCGCGTGGGACTGCATGGTTTCATCCAGATCTACGATCATGGTGTGCCCTGGTACAGCGTTCAAGCCTGGCACGACCTGAACAACGGCAATGTGCTGATTTCCCATCTGGACAACGAAGTTAAAAAACCGATTGAATTCGGGATTAAATCTTCATGGTCGGACTTTCAGACCGACGCGCTTCGGCGTCGCGGAACCCGCTAACCCTCCTCACCCGCCGTCGTTTTCTCAAGCGCCTCTCCCATCTCGGGAAGGCGCTCTTTGTTTTCTCTCAAGCGCCACTTGCACTGGCGCAGACTTCTGGACAAGGGCTATCTTCCAGCGGCCCTGTAGCCATTGACCGCGCCTCATTTTTCGGCCTGGCGCGTGTTGGCTCCATCTTGCTGGCCTGCGGAGAACGCGGACTGATTGCGCGTTCTACACCGAAATCCGATTGGCAAGTCACACGACTGCCCACACCGCGAAACTTTACGGCCTTGGCCGCACACCCTAGTGGGCTTGCGGTGGCTGTAGGTCACAGCGGTGTGATCTTTGTTTCGGAGGATGCTGGGCAGCAGTGGCGAGCTGTTCCGGAGGCCGTTCGTCGTGCGTTTAATCCAAACCAGGATGCACTGCTCACGGTAGCCATTGATGCCGAGCGCCGCGTGATTGTCGGCGGCGCATTCGGGCGTATGGCCCAGTCCATAAACCTTGGCAAAAGTTGGTCTGCGATCAAACCTCTGGGAGACGATTTTGAATGGCATATCTATCAACTCTGTGTGGATCCCATCCGCCGATCGTGGCTGATGGTGGGTGAGTCCGGCACACTGGCCGAATCGCCTGATGGCCTGACATGGCGTGAGATTAGCTCACCTTACGCAGGATCTTTTTTTGGTGCAGCTCTGACTTCCCAAGGCACCCGCATCGTATTTGGAATGCGTGGCCGTATTTATCGGCAAGCCAACCCTACCGGTACATGGCAGCCGATAGAGGTGCCCACCACAATGGCATGGATGTCCGGCCGGCAACTCTCAGACGGACGAATTATGCTGGTGGGTGATCAGGGCATGACCGCCATCAGTGATAACGATGGTCAACACTTTCGGCTGGAGAAACGCTGGGACGCCAGCCTCTCCGACCTTATGGAGTCCTCTGACGGCAGACTATGGATTGCCGGAAAAGCTGGTCTCAAATCATTCGAATCCAATGCCGGAGCTTCACAACGGCCGGCCACGGGAACGCGCTGATGCAGTCGTTTGATCCACCGTCTCACGACCTTGGGCCCCGGTGGGTTCGCGGCTTTGCCGACCAACTGATTCGCTATCGAAAGCTTTTGGTCGGCCTTTTTCTGCTAATCACCGTGGTACTCGCCGGCACCGCAACACAGCTTCGGGCAGATGCAGCGTTCACCAAGATGATCCCGCTGGACCACCCCTTCATGAAGGTTTTTCTCAAGTACCAAGATGTCTTCGGAGGGGCAAACCGTGTCTTGGTGTCGATTACACCCACACAAGGTGATGTCTACACGCCAGAGACCCTCGCGCTGCTTCGGAAAATCACGGAAGAGGTATTTTTCATTGAAGGGGTCGAGCGCAGCTCTGTCACATCGCTCTTTACGCCCAATGTTCGCTACAACGAAGTAGTCGAAGAAGGCTTTCGAGGGGGGAATATCGTTTCGGCGGATTTCCAAGGCCTGCCGGAGCAGCTTGAGCAGATTCGCATCAACGTAGGGAAATCCGATTGGGTCGGCCGGATTGTCGCCCAAGATGGCAGTGCGGTGATGGTCAGCGCCGTGCTTAAAGACCGCGATGCGACGACCGGGCAACGCCTGGATTTACGCACCATCGCCAACCAGCTTGAGCAGATTCGCGAGCGGCATGAGAGCGATCGACACGCGATCCAGATCATCGGGTTTGCTAAGGCTGTCGGTGATATCGCCTCAGGGGCTGCGGGTGTGCTGATATTTTTCGCGATCGCTTTCGTGGTGACCCTAGCCCTGCTCTATTGGTACACCCAATCCTGGATGCTTACGTTGTACGCCTTGGGGTGCTCACTGATCCCGGTGATCTGGCTTTTGGGCCTGATGCCGCTGGTGGGTCTAGGCTTGGATCCGATGTCGATACTGGTGCCCTTTCTGATTTTTTCGATCGCCGTGTCGCATGCCGTGCAGATGACCAATGCCTGGCGCATTGAGATTCTCCAAGGCAGCAGCCCCGCACATGCGTCGCAGGTCAGCTTTTGTCGGCTTTTTGTACCAGGCACGATGGCGCTGCTGGCCAATGGACTCGGGTTCGGCGTGATTGCATTTGTTGACATTGAGATTGTCCGAGAGCTGGCATTTACCGCCACGCTGGGTGTGGTCTTGATGATTCTGACCAACAAACTTTTGCTGCCCGCTCTGCTGTCTTACCGCTCAGGTGCACAACTCAAGCCCCGCAACGAACAACAACTCGTCGGATTGTGGCGCACCATGTCTTGCATTGCGCAGCCGCGCGTGGCGCTTGCCGTGATCGCGCTCAGCATAGCGATTCTGTCGGGCGGGCTATGGATAGCCAAAGACCTTCAGATCGGCGATCTTGGAAAGGGCGTGCCTGAGCTACGCGCCGACTCTCGTTACAACCAAGATGTACGCGTGATCACCGAAAAATTTGCAATCGGTATCGATGTCATGCAGGTCGTCGTTGAAGCCGGAGGCAGCGAATCCCCGTGCGTGGATCCCAAGATCATGGATGCGATGGGCGAATTCGAGCTGCAGCTTCGGCAAAACGAGGGCGTCTCTACGGTGCGCAGCCTGGCAGGATTCACCACCTCTGTCGCGCAGGCCTATGCCGAAAACAATGTCAAGTGGTATGCGCTGCCTGACCACCCTTCGCAACTGGCGCAAGGGGCCGGAG
>JBDLRC010000057.1:0-7078 GCA_039800265.1 Pseudomonadota bacterium | reverse complement strand
GAGATCGACTTTGAGTGCCTGAAGGTCGATCGCGACCTTACCGGTCGCCTGTGCGCTGTCCACGTGAACGATGATGCCTTTGCTTCGGCAGAACTCACCGATGCGGGCAATGTCTTGGATCACGCCAATCTCGTTATTCACAAACATCACCGAGACCAGAATGGTGTCGGGACGCACAGCCGCTTCAAACACCGACCAGTCGATCAGTCCGTTGTCTTGCACGTCAAGGTAAGTGACCTCGAAGCCCTCGCGCTCGAGCTCTCGGCAGGTATCCAAGGTGGCCTTGTGCTCGGTCTTCACCGTGATCACATGGCGGCCTTTATCTTTGTAGAAGTGAGCCACGCCTTTTAACGCCAGATTGATCGACTCGGTTGCACCGGACGTCCAAACAATTTCTTTGGGGTCGCAGTTCACCAACTCGGCCACATGGGTGCGGGCCTGCTCGACCGCTTCCTCAGCACGCCAGCCATAGGCGTGGCTGCGCGACGCCGGGTTACCGAAATCTTCTTTCAGAAACGGCAACATTGCATCGACCACGCGCGGGTCGACCGGTGTGGTGGCGGAGTAATCGAGATAGATCGGACGCTTCATCAGGCCACCGTCGTGTCGGTCACGGTGCGCGGCTCTTGAAACATCACGTGGCGACGCACAGGGTTTTGATCGGAGGACTGCGGCCGCTTGGTGCGCTGCTCTTCCACCAGGTCATGCAGCGTGACCGAATCCAGAAAGTCCACCATGTGACGGTTCAGACTGGCCCAGAGCTCATGGGTCATGCACTGATGATCGTCGTGGCAGTTTTGCTTGCCGCCGCACTGGGTAGCATCAAGCGGCTCATCCACCGCATAGATGATGTCGGCAACGGTGATGTCTTTGTCGCCACGGGCCAGCTTGTACCCGCCGCCAGGACCGCGCATGGACTCGACCAGCTCATGACGGCGCAGACGGCCAAACAGCTGCTCTAAATACGAGAGTGAAATCTTCTGGCGTTGGCTTATGGCCGCCAGGGTCACCGGGCCCTTGTCCTGCCGAAGCCCGAGGTCAATCATTGCCGTGACAGCAAAACGTCCCTTCGTGGTCAGTCGCATGGATATTCTCCGAATAATTGAGTAATTTGGTCAGGAGTTTAGCTTCTCCGATAATTTTGATCAACTATTCAGGAAATATTCCCGGGCAGCCCGCGAGGGAATAACCCGGCGCCTGCGGCACCGCAACCGGGCCTCTCTAGCCCCCGTTGATGCCTGCGGCATCGGCCATAAAAAAAGGGGCTGCACCCGTGTGGCGCAGACCCCCTCTCCGGAACCGGTCTCTCTCGAACCCGGTATTAAGCAGCAGCGACCATGGTGGCCCGGCGACGGACCACTTCCATCAGGCCATTGCAGGCGTCTTCGATGTAATCGAGTGCCTGCTCAAAACCCTGAGGACCCCCATGGTAGGGATCATTGATCGTGGCAGCCTCGTACTCCGTGGCAAACCGCATCAGCAGCTGCAGTTTGTGCTGCAGGCCGCGTGGACACATCCGCTGCAGCAGGGCCAGGTTTTCCCAGTCCATGGCAAGGATGTAGTCGTACTCTGAAAAATCAGCAAGCTGAATCTTGCGGGCACGGGTCTCGGTCAGGTCATAGCCACGCTTGGACGCAGCATTCACAGCCCGCTGGTCCGGGGCCTCACCCACATGGAAGTCGTGCGTACCGGCCGAATCGCTCACCACAAAATCTTGCAGATTGCCGGCCTTGACCAGCGACTGAAAGACGCCCTGCGCGGTGGGCGAACGGCAGATGTTCCCCATGCACACAAACAGGATCTTGGTTTTCATACCCGAGGGGACATCGCTCTTTTTACTGCTTCGACTGAGCTTCGGACGTCCGGTGGACAAGGCCGAGTCAAAGGGCGTGGTTTCCACCACTTCTTTATCGGAGATCGATGTTGAGTCAAATGTTGTCATACATAGGCCTTTTCAATTGAGTCATGCAATGTGTCTACTCCAAAGACTTCTTCTTTTAATCGGGCCAACTGATCTCTCAGTTGTGCCGCTTTTTCAAATTCCAGATTACGGGCGTGCTCGAGCATGGCTTTTTCAAGCCGTGCCAGTTCTTTCGCCGTATCTTTTGCCGAGCGCTCTGAGCCAACGGCGGCATCGGCTGTATCCAGGCCCACCACATCGGACCGCGGATCCACCACGCCATCGATCAGTTCTCGAATGCGTTTCATCACCCCACGCGGTGTAATCCCGCGTTCTTCATTAAATGCAATCTGCTTGGCGCGGCGTCGCTCGGTCTCCGAGATGGCACGGCGCATCGAGTCGGTCATGCGGTCGGCATACAGAATGGCCCGGCCGCTTAGGTGCCGCGCCGCACGGCCAATGGTTTGAATCAGGCTACGCTCGGAGCGCAGGAACCCTTCTTTGTCAGCATCGAGAATCGCCACCAGAGAGACCTCGGGAATATCGAGTCCCTCACGCAGCAGATTGATGCCCACCAAGACGTCAAAGGTGCCAAGCCGCAGATCACGCAAAATCTCAACACGCTCAACCGTATCAATATCGGAGTGCAGGTAGCGCACCTTGATGCCGTTGTCGGAGAGGTAATCGGTCAGGTCTTCGGCCATGCGTTTGGTCAGGGTCGTGACCAACACACGCTCGTTACGCGCCACACAGACCTTGATCTCGCCCAACAGATCGTCGACTTGGGACTCGGCGGGCCGAACCTCGACGGCCGGATCGACCAGGCCCGTGGGCCGCACCACCTGTTCAACCACCGCAGCGCCGCTTTTCTCGAGTTCATAGGCCGAGGGCGTGGCCGACACAAAAATCGCCTGGCGCATCTTCGGCTCGAATTCTTCAAACTTCAACGGCCGGTTATCAAGGGCCGACGGCAGACGAAACCCGTAATCGACCAGGGTCTGCTTGCGTGAACGGTCACCGCGGTACATGCCGCCGAGCTGACCGACGGTCACGTGGCTCTCGTCGATAAAAATCAGTGCGTCTTTCGGCAGGTAATCCACCAGCGTGGGCGGCGGCTCACCGGGCTTGGCGCCCGACAGGTGGCGGGTGTAATTCTCAATGCCCTTGCAAAAGCCAAGCTCGCCAAGCATTTCCAGATCAAAACGGGTGCGCTGCTCGATACGTTGGGCCTCGACCAGTTTTTGCTCGGCGACAAAAAACTTCGATCGCTCGATCAGCTCTTCTTTTATCGTCTCAATAGCACGCAGGACCACCTCGCGTGGCGTCACATAGTGCGACGAGGGGTAGACCGCAAAGCGCGGGATCGACTGGCGGACCCGGCCGGTCAGCGGATCAAAGAGCTGAAGTGACTCGACCTCATCATCAAAAAGCTCGATGCGCAGGGCCAACTCGGCATGCTCCGCAGGGAAGATATCGATCGTGTCGCCGCGCACGCGGAAGCTTCCGCGCGAGAATTCGATGTCGTTGCGCTGGTATTGCATGCGCACGAGCTGGGCAATCAGATCCCGCTGGCCCACCTTGTCGCCCTGGCGCACGAGCATCACCATCTGGTGATAGTCCGAAGGGTTGCCGATACCGTAAATGCACGAGACCGACGCCACGATCACGGTGTCGCGCCGCTCGAGCAGGGATTTGGTTGCCGAGAGGCGCATCTGCTCGATGTGCTCGTTGATGGCGGAGTCTTTTTCAATGAAGAGGTCGCGCTGAGGCACATAGGCCTCGGGCTGGTAGTAGTCGTAATAGGAAACGAAGTACTCCACCGCGTTACGGGGGAAGAACTCCCGCATCTCGGAGTAGAGCTGGGCTGCCAGTGTCTTGTTGGGGGCCAGAATCAGAGCCGGACGCCCGAGCCGGGCAATCGTGTTGGCCATGGTGAAGGTCTTGCCTGACCCGGTCACCCCCAGCAGCGTCTGAAACGACAGGCCATCGTTGACCCCCTGCACCAGACGAGCGATCGCCTCGGGCTGATCGCCCGCCGGCTCAAACGGCAGTGCCAACTCGAAGGGGCTGCCCTCGAACTGGATGACACCGGGGTTTTCACGGACGCCCATGCTAGACTTTCGGGTGGTGTTTTTTAATGCGTCAAAAATTGTGCAATCGCGCATTTTCCCCTGTCGAGCCCTGAATTTCCACCTTTTTTTCTTCTGCCAAACCCTTGACAAAAGGGTTTTGACCCGCCCATGACCAGCCCTGCGACCTCCCTTTTTTCCGCCGTTGAAATGGCGCCCAAAGACCCAATCCTGGGCCTGACCGAGACCTATTTGGCCGACACACGGCCTGAAAAAGTCAATCTTGGGGTTGGCGTTTATTACGACGATAACGGCAAGTTGCCGTTACTTAGAGCCGTAAAGAAAGCAGAAGAAGCAAGAATCGCCAAGGGCCTTCCCCGCGGCTACCAGCCTATCGATGGCCCTGCCGCCTACAATAAGGCAGTCCAGAACCTGCTCTTCGGAGCCGACAGCGCCGAGGTCACCTCTGGCCGCGTGATCACCCTGGACACCCTGGGCGGCACCGGCGGCCTGAAGGTCGGCGCCGACTACCTCAAGCGGCTTCTGCCCGGCAGCGCCGTGGCCATCAGCGACCCCACCTGGGAGAACCACCGGGGCGTGTTTGAGGGGGCCGGCTTTACCGTCAACGCCTACACCTATTACGACCCCAAGACCCACGGCCTGGATTTCGGCGGCATGGTCACCAGCCTCAAAGGCATGCCCGACCGCAGCATCGTGCTGCTGCATGCCTGCTGCCACAACCCGACTGGGGTGGACCTGACCGACCAGCAGTGGGAAGAAGTGGTCGCCTTGTGCAAGGCCAAACAATTCGTTCCGTTCCTCGACCTGGCTTACCAGGGCTTCGGCGACGGGATCACGCAAGACGCCACTGCGGTTCGGCTCTTCGCGAAGGCAGGCATGCCATTTCTGGTGGCCAGCTCCTTCTCCAAGTCGTTCTCGCTCTACGGCGAACGGGTGGGCGCGCTCTCGATTGTCACGGCGAACAAAGACGAATCGATCAAGGTGCTGAGCCAGGTCAAGCGGGTTGTCCGCACCAACTATTCCAACCCACCCACGCACGGCGGCGCGATTGTTACAGATGTACTGACAACGCCAGAGCTTCGTGCCATGTGGGAAGAAGAACTCTCGGAGATGCGTGAGCGGATTCGTCAGATGCGCGTTGCATTCGTGGACAAACTCAAGGCCCTGAACGTGAAGCAAGACTTTTCTTTTGTGGCCCGCCAGCGGGGCATGTTCAGCTACTCCGGCCTGAACCCACAGCAGGTGGACCGTCTGCGCGAAGAATTTGCCATCTACGCCATCGGCTCTGGCCGTATCTGTGTAGCGGCACTCAACACGGGCAACATTGATCGCGTGGTCAAGGCCGTCGCCGCCGTACTGTAGTCCGCCGCCGGGCCCCTCCACGGGCCCGGTGAATACCTCTAGGCACTAGAGGGAAACACCTTAAGGAATTCCCCGAATCGACCCCGGGGGACAGATCTGGTCAGATGCTCTCCCATTACAGGGGAGAACAATCGCCCGCGCGGCCACAGTGTCGCCGCAGGCGTAGCCGACATGACCACAGGAATGCGCATTGCCGTCTGCGACGACTGGGAGCAGTCTGCTCAGTCGAGCGCTGATTGGTCCGAACTTCAGCAGCACGCCGAAGTTCGGTTTTTCACTGCGCCCTTCGCATCACAAGACGACGCGATACGTCAGCTGCACGATTTCGATGCCATCTGCCTGATGCGTGAACGCACGCCCTTCCCCAAAGAAGTGATCGCGCAGCTGCCCCGCCTTAAGCGTCTCTTGTTTACTGGGGAACGCAACCTCTCGGTCGACACAGAATTCGCTCAGAGCCGCGGCATCGTTGTGTCGGGCACCCCGGGAGGACCAAACAAGGCCTCGACTGCCGAACACACCTGGGCCCTGCTCTTGGCGGCAACCCGTCGTGTGGTGGTGTCGATGCAAGGCATGCAGGCCGGCCAATGGCGTTCAGACGCCCAAGGTGACCCTTACACCATTCCTGACACACTGGAAGGAGACCGGTTTGGCGTGATTGGTCTTGGTGAGATCGGCCGCCGCGTCGCGCGCATCGCACAAGGGTTTGGCATGGAGGTCGTGGCCTGGAGTCAGAATCTCACCAATGAAAAAGCCGCTGCGTTTGGTGTGCGACGGGTTGAGAAAAACGAACTCCTGGCCACATCGCGTGTGGTCTCACTTCACCTCGTGCTCTCCGATCGCACACGCGGCATCATCGGACCGACCGAGTATTCGCTGATGCGTCGTGATGCGCTGCTGGTCAACACCTCGCGTGCAGGCCTTATCGATGAGCATGCACTGCTTGCAGCACTGGAGTCAGGACGGCCGGCCCATGCAGCACTCGATGTATTCGGCACGGAACCGTTACCGGCGAGCAGTCCGCTGCTGCATCACCCGCAAATCACGACAACACCCCATCTGGGCTTTGTGTCCACCCCAGTCTACGAAACGTTTTACAAAACGATCGTGGCTGACCTATCTCGGTGGCTCGAGCGTACGACCGTCACGTCGTAGACGTCTGCGGTACGGGCGGATGGTCCTCGGGCGTCACGCCCAAGGCAATCAGAAACCGCGAGACCATGTTGTAGGCGGAGATCACCCCTACCAACTCGACCACCTGCGTATTGCCAAGCTGTGCCTGGAGTCGACGCATCAATGCATCGGGCACCGCGATCTCGCGTGTCATCGCGCGCGTCAAGGCGATCACATCCTGTGCAACGGCATCGAAGATGGACCAGTCGGCATGTGGATCTGCGATACGGCGTAAGGCCTCGACCTGCTGGGGCGTGCCGCCTGCGGCAATCAATTCGGGCGCGTGATGAAAAAACTCGTATTCGGCGCCGTTTAACACGGCAACGCCGCACATGGCGATCTCACGGTGCTGGGCCGACAGCGACAAATTACGCCGGACCTCCCCCAAAAACGCATTCCAGCCGCGGGCAAACGGAATACTGTGCAACAGCATCCGATCCAGATGAATGAGGTGGCCTCCACGACGCGCGCGAATGGCGCCAACAACATCGGCAGGCTCGACCAGATCGTGGGGAACGTAGGGGATAACAGGGGTCATTTGGCGCTCGGCGAATCG